>NZ_JBGSQY010000024.1:0-131416 GCF_041737835.1 Bythopirellula sp.
GCACCAGAACCGCACCATGGTCATAATAAAATCCAACGCCTAAGTTGTCTTCGTTTCCAATGACTACCCAGTGGTGAAGTCCGTCGGATGGACCAATAATACGAGGATTCGTGCCTTCTTCCGCTTTTACTTTAAGCCAAAATGAAATGGTGTATTGGTCTAAAGAAATTGGAGAGTCGGTAATGACATAGTTGTCGATATCACCGAAATCCAAAGCTCCGCCGACTTTGCCAGTAACCCAGCGGTCCTCCGACATTCCCCAGTTTGCAAGAGTTCCACTATTGCCACTTACAACATCAGCGGCGATTACCCCACTAATTTCGTCAAGCGGCCAATGGTATAGGAGGCCAGATGTAATGTCAGCTCTAGCTTGATAGGCGAGACAGCAAATTGCTGAGAGAACGTACGCTGCTTGCCAAATAGACTTTCGCGACATTAGCTATTCCTCCAATCAATGGGGACTCGTTCTATGCCGTCGGGCGGGACACAGTATCGCAAATTGTACTTAGAGGACCTAGGAATGCAAATTCTGCATGCTCTCAGCACCCTTCCTCTATCAGCGGGACGAAAAACTTCGCGAAGATACAGAACTTCCAAAACGGCGTGAGCTCGTTCTGTGACGTTTAGCGTGGCCACTCGAGTTCATCGGTTTTATCGACCGCCGCTACATCGGCAAGCTCCCGCCGAGGTTTGGCACGCCGCCGCGAGATATGGCATGTTCTGCAACTAGCATCGTAGAGTAACGCCGAAGCAGGAGTCCGGAAGTTGCCAAGTGCGTAAGGTAAGCGTGTCCTGTGCCGGTTTGCTCCAAAAGACTTCTGGGAACTCAGCAAAGCAAAAACACGTCCAAATATGCGGAGCTGCCAATAAGCATGGGCAACAAAGTTCCAAATCCTGTTACCAGTCGCCTATCTAGGCAATAAAGAAAAGTAGGAGTCGGATAGCTAGGATTTGAACCTAGACTGTCACCGGCGATGGCGGAGAACTCGTGAACGCGGTGTCCGCATCCTTGAGACAGGCTTTAATCTGCCGCACGGCTTGACGCAGTCGCTCTTCG
This sequence comes from Bythopirellula sp., assembly GCF_041737835.1. NCBI lineage: Bacteria > Pseudomonadati > Planctomycetota > Planctomycetia > Pirellulales > Lacipirellulaceae > Bythopirellula > Bythopirellula sp. The sequence continues at coordinate 1,058 of NZ_JBGSQY010000024.1, forward strand.
TTCTCGACGAGCGACATCCGCAAATAGCCTTCACCCGCGGGACCAAAACCGCTGCCGGGGCTGACTGCGACGTTCCCCTTTTCCAACAGCATCATGGCGAAATCCATGGTGTTCATCCGCGACCGCCAGGGCTCGGGAATCTTTTGCCAGACGAACATGCCCGCCTTGGGTGGCTTTACTTCCCACCCCAACCGAGCCAGCGATTCACACAGCGCATTGCGACGGCTTTGGTAAATCAGCGATTGCTCTTCGACGGCCGCATCGGTGTGACGGAGCGCCAAAATCGCGGCGATCTGCACCGCTTGGAACATGCCGTAATCGTAGTAGCCTTTGATCGTGGCCAGCGCGGCGATCATCTCGGCATTGCCCGCGCAGAAGCCGACCCGCCAGCCGGCCATGTTATAGCCCTTGCTCATCGTGGTGAACTCAACGCCGACTTCCGCGGCGCCGGGCGAAGCCAAAAAGCTAGGGGGCTTATAACCGTCGAACGCAACGTCGGCATACGCGAAATCGCTGATCACCGCGAAGTTGTACTTTTTGGCAAGCTTCACCACTTCGTCGAAGAACGATTGCTCAATGACCACACTCGAAGGATTGTGCGGATAGTTGAGGATCAGCAACTTCGGTCGGGGGTAAAGCGTCTCGCAGGTGTAAGCAATGTCGGCAAGAAACTTTTCACTGTCGGCCACTTCGAGCGCGATCACGTTCCCCGAAGCCAACGCCACGGAATAAACGTGAATGGGGAAAAACGGTGCCGGCACGATGGCCGTGTCGCCGGGCCCCATCATCGCCAGACACATGTGGCTGAAGCCTTCTTTCGATCCCAAGCAAACGATGATTTCCTTGTCGGGATCGAGCCGCACGCCATACTTCTTGTTGTACTTGGCGGCCACCTCGCGGCGGAGATTGACGATGCCGTTCGATTTGCTGTAACCGTGGTTATCCGGATCGCGGGCGGCCTCGGCGAGCTTTTCGATCACCAAATCCTGCGGTGGATCCGAAGGATTGCCCATGCCCAAATCAATCACGTCGTCGCCGTTGCGACGCTTGTTGTAGAGCATGGTGTTGATCCGCCCAAACAAATAGGGCGGCAACCGCTTCACGCGGTCGGCAACTTGCACGCGGAAAGGCTCGGAACCGGCATCTGTCGACATAGTTTGATCCTGGCAAAAACAGCGAAGTTTCCTACCAGACCAAATATATCGCATTCCGGTTCGCCACGGAACTCTTTTGGCATCCGACTATCGAGTCATACTGCCAGCCGTGGGACGCACTGCCGGGTCCTGCAACATTGCGTCCTGCTTGTTCTTGGCGGTGCGCTCGGAAGGAGCCTGCGACGTGCCAGCCAAGTAATTGTCGATCCGCGAATTTTCGCGCATCTCTTCATACTTTTCGCTCATGGCCAAGCGCAGTTTCTTCTCATAGATATCGCGGCTCAGAATATCGCGAACTTCGTCTTCCTTGATATTCATAGGCTGGGTGCGACCTTCACAACGCAAAATCAGGAACTTGTCGCCGACTTGGACAATCCCTGAAAGTTGTCCTTCTTGCAGCTTGAAAGCGGTCTCTTCCAATTGAGTCTGGCCGCCAAAGCGTTGGATGGGTGGCACTTCGCCGCGCAAGGCCTTGCTGGTCGGTTCGATGGAATATTCCTCGGCAAGATCGCCAAAGTATTCAATCGAAGGATTACGGCGAGCCTTATCCCAAACTTCCTGAGCCCGGCGCATCGTGGGCAACACAATCGCCCGGCAACGAACACGTTCGCCGTAGTTAGCTTCAAAGCCTTTGCGAACGTCTTTCTCGGTGACTTGGACCGTCGAAGCGGTCAACTTTTTCAGTGCCGCCGAAGGCCACACGGCATCTTGCAAGTACTGATCTTTCTCGAGGCCCTGCTCTTCGGCAACAGTCTTAAACCACTTCGCCAGATCTGCTTTGCCGTTGGCATCCACGACACCTGAAAGCTCGGCCGCATGGCAAACTTCCTCGTTCAGATCAGCGTCGGTCACTGTCACGTTGTTTTTCTTGAGTTCTTGCTCAAGCAGCAGGCGTGAAATTTCCGCTTCCAACACGTCTTCACCGTGGCGCAAAAGGCATTCGTCGCCCAACTCCTTCATCGTAACGCGATCGCCATTCACCGTGGCGACAACTCCCGGCATCGTCTGGCGAAGCTCGGGATTGTTGTAGACGTTCACCAACGTCGACGACGCTTGCAATTGAGCAAACAGCGAGTGAGAAGCTTCACGTAATTTCTCGTCTGCAATCTTTTCAACCAATGCGTTTTCAACGGTTGCTCGATCGACGGTTCGCGGTGGGTTGTGTGATTCACACTTGAGGATCACAAACTGCCCGGCCACGGGGATGACGTTGGAAATCTGTCCCGGTTGCAAAGCAAACGCGGCCTGCTCGATGCCGGGGTCGCCCAAATACCGACGAATCGGTTGGATCAAACCGCCGACGCTCGCCGAGTTGATATCAATCGAATGTTCAATCGCTAAGCGCGGGAACAGCTCGGGATTGGTTGCCAGTTGCTGTTGCAGCTTGTTGGCCAGCTCAGCATCACTGACCGCGATCAAACGGGCGTTCACGCTCGCGCCGTAATCTCGCTCCATGGCTTGGTCGATTTCTTCTTGCGTTGGCTTCACTTCCTGAGCGGCGAGCTTCCGCAGGGCCAAGGTTGGCCACACGATGTCGCGAGCGTACTCCTGTGGACTAATACCACGTTCCTTCTCGAGCATCTCGAACCATTGCTCGCGAGAAAGTTGAAAACGCTTGGCCATGCGGTCAATTTCGGCGGAGATGTCTTCGTTGGTGATCGCGATGCCGCGCTTTTCGCAGTGATTGAGAATCAACCGCTTGTTCACCAAGCTTTCGAGCACGTCCTCGCCATGACGCTGCACGCAGGCATTCGTCAGATCGACGCGGCTAATGTCCTTGCCGTTGACGATAGCCATCACGTCGTGCTGTGGCGACTCGGGGCGTGGAACGTTGCCGTCGGCTTGCGCCGACTGCGCGGTCTTTGTCGCCGCACTTGGCTCCGCGGCTTTGGCAGATTGCGTTCCGTCGGTCGTGCGAAACTTCAAACAAGCGACCAAGATCACTGCCGCGGCAATGATCCAAGCGATTTGATTACGCCACAGCCAAACTTTCAAACGGGTCGTAAAGGGACGAACATCGGCATCCGTGCGGATCGTCTCCGAAGTAGACATCGCGGTTTCTCCATAAACCGAAGGCAATAAAATTGGGTCAACGCGCGTCGGGTGTGCGCGTAGATAACGGGTGTTGCCGAGGAGTATGGCCTAACACACCATATACGACAAGAGAAATCGCGTGCTAGCTGCTAGCACGCGATGAGTTGATAACTCAATGTTAGTCGATTCCGCAAACTGAAGTCGGCATTTCGGATTTGCCTACCCACCCATGACTTCCGTCTCTTTGGCTTTCGCCAGCGCGTTGGCCTGATCTTCGTAGTTCTTCGTGAGATCCTGAACTTCCTTCTTCAAAGATTCACAATCATCCTCGGTCATCGTCTTATCTTTTTGACCTTGATCGGCGTGCTTGTTGCCGTCGCGGCGGACGTTGCGAATCGCAATCTTGGCTTCCTCCGCCAGTTCCTTCGTGCGATTCACCATCGTCTTGCGAACTTCGCCCGACAGGGCGGGGATGTTCAAGCGGATCACCTTGCCATCGTTCTGCGGCGTCAGGCCCAAGTCGCTGGCAATGATCCCCTTTTCGATATCTTTGATCGTCGAAGGATCGAACGGGCGAATGACGATTTGCTGCGGCTCGGGGGCGCTCACCGAGGCAATTTGTTTGATCGGCGTCTGCGAACCGTAGACGTCCACGCGCAAAGTATCGACCAAACCTGGATTCGCGCGGCCGGTGCGAATGCCGTTCAAATCTTCCTTGAGCTTGGTAATGGCCTTTTCCATCCGCTCTTCGGTATCGAGAAGTATTTCGTCGTTCGTCATTTCTATTCGCCTAAAAGTTACCACGGAGACACGGAGATCACAGAGAAATATTCGAGCTAGTGAACTAGTCGCAGAATTCCGTTTTTGAGTACAGCTACATTAAAATTCAACAAAAGGCCAACTTTCAATCCGCTCAACTTTAAATATGTAAGCAATTGAGCCTTATGAATGGGAAGAATACTTTCAATGCTCTTTAGCTCAATCAGAACTCGATTCTCTACAACAATGTCAAGTCGATAGCCACAATCAAGCTTAATTCCTTTATACAAGACTGGTAAAGCGACTTGGCGAGCTAAAAGCATTCCGCGATTATTAAGCTCAACACATAAACATTCCTCATATGCAGATTCGAGCAGTCCTGGACCCAGTTCACGATGTACTTCAATTGCCGCGCCGATAATGGTCTCTGTTAAATTTTCATCTTGCAGCATTGACTCATTCTCCGAGTCCTCCGTGTCTCCGTGGTGAATCTAAGTATTTAAAACTTCTTTGCGGCTGGAAACGGATGTTCCAATCTTTTCGCCGCGGACTGCGCGTTCGATGTTGCCGTCGTGGCGGTAGTTGAACACCAGAATCGGCAGATCGTGCTCCATGCACTGGGCGATCGCCGTGGGGTCCATCACGCGCAAGTTTTGATCGCGAACTTGCTGGAACGTCAAATGCCGGAACAACACCGCGTGAGGATTCTTTTCGGGGTCTTCGCTGTAAACACCTTCCACGCGCGTGGCCTTCATCAAGATGTCGGCTTCGACTTCAAGAGCCTTCTGTGCCGCCGCGGTGTCGGTCGTTACGAAGGGAGCGCCCGTGCCACCCGCCACAATCACGATGCGGCCCTTTTCCAAATGCCGTTTCGCGCGACGACGGATATAAGGTTCCGCCACGCCATCCATTTTGACGGCGCTCATCAAGCGAGTTTGACAGCCGAGTGACTCAAGAGCATCTTGCAAAGCAAGACCGTTGATCACAGTTGCCAACATGCCCATGTAGTGGGCGGTCGCTTCTTGAATGCTGGAGTTACCCGCGGTGAATTGGGCACCTCGCAAGATATTACCACCGCCAATGACGATCGCAATTTGCACTCCCTGCTGCATCGCGCGGTAGGTTTGCGCGGCAATGTGCACCACCTCTTCCATGCTGATGCCACGCTCGCCCTGGGGAGCAAAGCTCTCGCCCGAAAGCTTCAGGACGATGCGACGATAGGGGCCACCCGAGGAATTTGTTGATTCCGACATCAGTTCACCAATCGGCTGAAAAATAAGTGTTCGTTTGGGAGATTTTCTAGCAAACAGGCCCCTGTGACTAGGAGTGTTTCGCCACAAAAAATTGAGCCTGAAAATCAAACCATAAAAAAAGCCCAGGGCGGCAAAGCCCTGGGCTTGTAAAAATCCAACTACGCCGGACTGTCGGCGGGCGCGTTCGTCTCGCCCAATTGCCACCGGATGAAGCGCTTGAGCTTCATGCCGCCCGACTTGGCGACGTTGCCCACGGTTTGGCTTTCGTCCTTCACGTAAGGCTGCTCTTCGAGGACGTGCTCCGCATAGAAGTTTCGCATCCGGCCTTCGATCATCTTTTCGATGATGTTCTCGGGCTTGCCTTCTTGGCGTGCACGGTCCTTTTGCAATTCCTTTTCCTTGTCGACGACGGCCGGATCGAGATCCTCCTTGGTCGTTGCCTTGGGGCTCATGGCCGCAATGTGCAGGCTCACGTCCTTGGCCAACTCGTCGCTGCCACCTTCGACTTCCAACAGCACGCCGATCTTGGCCATGTGCACAAAACCTCCGCTGGGGGCATCGAATCGCTCGAGCCGAGCAATGCGAAACACTTCGCGAATCTTGTTCTGAAGCTCATCGCGTTGATCTTCGAGCGTCATGCCTTTGCGGCTCGGCGAGGGTTGCTTCCACAACTCTTCGTCGGTCTTCGCGCCAGGGCCAGTCGCCAATTGCTTGGCCAAATCTTCGGCCAGCTGAATGAACTCTTCGTTCGAGGCCACGGGGGCCGACTCGCATTGGAGTTCAACCATCGCACCTACGCCGTCTTTGATGCTCGCAAACACGCCGATGCGACCTTCTTCGGTCGTACGGTCTTGGCGTTTGCCCATGAACTGTTTGCCTTGCTCGCGCAACTTACGCTTCGCGGCTTCCATGTCGCCATTGGATTCGGCCAGCGCGGCCTTGCATTCCATCATCGGTAGCTGCGTTTCATCGCGCAGCTTCTTCACCATGGCTGCGGTGATTTCTGGCATGGAAATACTCCTCGTAAATAATTTTGCTAGTGAATTGTGTTGCCGGTTAAGGCCGAAGATTGAGCGCCTGGCAAATCATGCCCTCACAAGAAATCGCCCATCATCGACCGTCGCAATTAAGCCGTGGCCGTAGCCTTGGCTTTGGCATCCGCGCCTTCCGCCTGCTGTTGCTGCTGGACGGCGGTCTTAGCCTTGCCTTCAGCGATCGCGTCAGCCAGTTGGTTAACGATCAAATCGATCGAACGCATGCTGTCGTCATTGCCTGGAATCGGTAGGTCAATCATGTCGGGATCGCAATCGGTGTCGATCAAAGCGACCGTGGTGATGCCCATCTTGCGAGCTTCCTTGACCGCGTTCTTTTCCTTTTTCGGATCGACCACGACCATGCACTCGGGCAAGCGATTCATGGTCCGCATGCCGTTGAGGTTTTGGTACATCTTTTCGTATTCGCGATTGAGTGCCGATTGCATCTTCTTGGAATACGCGTTGATTTCTTCGGACTCGCGAATGCGCTCGAGTTCTTCCAACCGGGTAAGCCGGCTGCGAATCGTACGGAAGTTGGTGAGCGTGCCGCCCAGCCAACGGTCGTTGATGTAAGGCATGCCACAACGATCGGCCGCTTTTTGAATCGTGTCGCCGGCTTGGCGCTTCGTGCCCACGAACAAAATCAAGCTGCCGTGGGTCGCGACGTCGGACAGATATTTCTTGGCTCGTAACAAACCGCGAATGGTTTCGCGAACGTCGATGATGTGGATCAGATTGCGGCGGGCGTAGATGTACGGCCGCATCTTGGGATTCCAGCGGCTCGAACGGTGTCCGAAATGCACGCCGGACTCAACCAATTCCTTCACGAGAGTCGTAGACAAATTCATTCTCCAAGGCACATCGGCTATGTCCCCAAAGCGAGTCCGGCTTTTATAGCCAGGACCCCCACAGGGCGTCCGACGTTAAGGTCATTACTCGGCCAATTGTTGGTACTTCGCTTGGCTTGGGCCGTTCAAGCCATTTGAGCCTCGTAGTTTATCGCTTTTGGCAGCCACCGTCAACGGCCGACCACCGAGCGTAATCCTCGCAGCAATAAGCAGTTAGCAGCATTTGCCAGCACGTTTATACCCAATTGGTTGGCCTTACCCTGGTTGCGCCGTCCTGCTAATTTTCCGCCGCCTTTCTTTCAATCCGACTACCAAGCTCCGTTTCATCGTGAGTTCAATCATGGATCTCGAGCCAACCACCAAGCATATCCTCCAAGGCCGTGAGCTGATCGATTATCTGGTCGAGAAAGCCGCAACGACCACCAACGCCGAGTTGGTTGAGCGCGAAGATCGCCGCAACCGGCGTTCAACGATCGTCTTCTCGGTGATCACCTTTATCGGTATCAGCGGCTTGATGGGAGCGGCCCAACTGTTTATCGATAACGCCGTGCAAGATCGCACCAAGGAATTCCGCGCCGAGATGACGCGCAACTCCGAACAACTGGAGCGCCGCATCGCCGCCATGCAACTGGAAGGCCAAGCACTGCAAAAGCTACTCGCTCAGCAAATGGACACGCTCTCCTTGAACATCGACCAAAAGGTCAAGTATCAGGTGAGCGAAGAAGCGACCCGCGGACTGGTGCTGCTCAAACATCGAGAGCAGTATCACGCGATGAAGCAATTCGTTAGCGAGATCAAAGAACAAATCGCCATCAACGAATATCCCGAGAACCTTCTCACCGCCGCCGTGGATACGGCCAATTCGCTGGCCGATGCCCCCGAAATTCTTGCCGAACCCCAGTTTAAGGCGATGATCGAAACATTGATCGATCTCTTGGCGCGTGCCGATCGTGTGAAAGATATCACCCGCGTGGAAAAAGCGACTCGCGAAACATGCACTCGTTCCAAGAACATCGCGTTTTCACTCACCGACCACTTCGGCCAGTTGATCATCTCCTCGCCGTACACCGTCGAGCAAATGCCCGAAGAATTTGAAACGCTCACGCGCTATGCGCGTGCATCTCGTGAACTCAGGTTCCCCGAAAAGTCGCTGATGTGGGAACTCTTTGTCGAATACAAACGGGCCAAGTACGCCCGCTCGGCGACGACCGACGAGATCGTCGGCATGATTCACAATCTCGCCGAAGCTGACCTACGCAATTTTTGCTACTACGTATTCCTCAACTCCCATCCGCTGCATTGGTCGTACACACCGGATCACGAAAGCCTGATGCTCGCCAAGTTGGTCGAGGGCTTGCTCGATGATTATCCGGAACTGCGCAAGACTGTTGAAACACAATTGGCATCTCCGGAATTACGCCCCACAGTCGATCAAGTGCTCGCCACGCGCGAAGAACGCCAGCAAAAGATCGACGATCTCAAGGTCGCGAAAGAACCGACGCCGCAACCGGCAGCAGAACCACAAACAGCGGCGGAGCCAACGGAAGAAAACGTGCGGCGTTAAGCTCACGCACCGATCTGCTTAAGCCCGGCCAGTAGCGCATCGTGCAACTTACCGTTCGTTGCCAACACGCCGCGATTGGTGGCCAATGTTCGTCCGTGCGAAAAATCCAAGGGCTTACCGTCGAGATCGCTCACTCGGCCACCGGCTTCTTCCACACAGATCGAGCCAGCGGCTTGATCCCAAATTCGTTCGCGATAATCGGGTGCTGAAGGCGAAATCAGCCGGAGATTGACTTCGCCCCCGCCTGCGGCGAGCACCGCGTACTTGGCTTGGCTATCCATCGGTACGGGGTCGGCCGTGATGCCTAGCACGCGCACTAATTCGCCAATACCGCCCGTGTCGGTGTGTGCCTTTTCCACGCTGCGCAACATCCGGGTGGCAGTCACGTCGCTTTCCTGCGATACGGTGAGCTTTATCCAAGCCGCTTGATCATCGGCGAGCGAGCTGGCAAAACTTCCACTCTCCCGGCGTGCCACGACGACGGTCCCGGGCCCGCCTTTGTCCGGCTTCACACCGGAACCAAGTTCCGGGCAACCCAACGCGCCCACTCGAACTTGACCGTCGCGAATAAACGCCAGCGCCACCGCATACTGATCGCCGCGCAAAAAGCCTTTCGTTCCATCCACGGGATCAAGGGTCCAAAACTCGCTACTTGGCTCTGCTTCGCTACGACCAATCCAATTACATACATCATGCGATGTCGCCGCGGGCTCAAAGATTCGCACGAAATGCGTGATCTGCTCGAGCGTGTCGGCTCCGGCTTCAGTACAAAGCCAGTCGGCATTTTCTTCGCCGACAAATCCCATGTCCGGAAAGGTTTCCAGCAATCGCTTAGAAACCAACGCTTGAGCAGCAAAATCGGCCACGGTCACCGGCGATTTGTCTTCCTTGCTGATGGCCGAAGTGACCATCTCCTTTTGCACCCGGCGAACCAACAGTGCGGCCTCGCGAACCGCGGCGATGGCAAAACGAACTTTGGAGCACTCGATGGGAGAATTCATGGCAAGCTTTCCGACAAAAACAAAAACCCAGGGAGGACATCCCTGGGTTTTCAAAACAAAGCTACCCCGTCAGGGCTCGAACCTGAAATGAGGGAATCAAAATCCCTAGTGTTACCATTACACTACGGGGCAACGGGCCAACGCACTTTGTCGTTGGCATGCTTGGTAATCTACGAGAAACCGTGCGTTTCGGAAAGTGCTAAGCATTTTTCAATTTCTGTGGGGCCGCCATCTTGGCTGTCAGGCCTTCACTTTTACGGGCCAGAAGCCTGCACTACTACTGCGGATGCAGAATCCGATTGGCCACCGCAAATGTCACCTGCTCCAATTCGCGAGCCAAGTCGACACCCACGATACTGACACCCGCAGGGACCCGGAGGGTCACAGGCGCGAAATTCACAATTCCGCCCACCCCAGCCGCCACCAACTGGTCGGCAACCTCCTGAGCATGCGTGGCCGGAACCGCTACCATCCCAAGCTCAATTTGCTTGTCCGCAATGATCTCGCTCAACTGGATGAGCGGCCAAACTTCCACACCGTCGATCACCGTGCCAGCTTTGCTGGAATCCGTATCGAAAGCGGCGACGATGCGGAATCCTTGCTGGACAAACCCGCGATAGCCGAGCAACGCGCGGCCCAAGTTACCGACACCAATTAGCGCCACGCGCCATTCGCGATCCGTTCCGAGAATAATCTTGATCGCCCCGATCAATTCCTGGCAGCGATAACCGATGCCCGGATGGCCGAAGTGCCCGAAATGTGCCAAATCTTTGCGAACCTGGGCATCGGTAAAGCCCAACTGGCGGCCGAGTTGGCTGCTGCTGATCGTTTCCTTGCCATCGGCGATCAGGTGCTGCAATTCCCTCAAATAAAGGCTCAGCCGACTAACTACCGCTTCGGGAATCGCGCTCGGATCGGGTCGGGATAAGTTGTTCTCGTTCGGCAAGGTGCGAGCTCGGGTTGGGACAGCCTGAGAGTGAAATCTTACGAAGGCGAGCCGCGAGAAGCCCCCCGCAGTTATCACTTTAACCATAACCGCGCAAGCGGGGCAAGCGAAATCCGCTGGATCATCAATCCTGCCAACAACTTACGCCTTCCAAGTCGCAGCCACTCTGGCTCGTTGGCTTCAGAATCCCGGTGAATTGTCATCTCGAGTCGTGACACCGCCAGGCGAAGGCCATGTTCCGCAAAAACTGCCAATCCGTTGCAGTTTTACGCAACTGTAGCGATCCGGCAATTTGGTTGGTTTCGGTCGTAGCGAATAGGCATGGCTGGCTGAGTTCAGCATGTAGGAAAAACACAACAACTAGCTAAGGCGGGTGGTCTGTTCATTCCGAAAACAGCAATGGGTGGGAATTGTCCCATTTTGACCAAACCTTCTATTTCCACATTTAGTTCCGGAGGAGAAAACACTATGAGAGCCAAGTCTGTAGTGCGGGCTCTCGCTGCCATCGCCTTGGCAATGCTGCCTTCAGTGGCATGGGCGGGGTATTGCGGGGTCGCACGTTACAACGGCTGCACTCCTTGTTGCTATCAACAACGCTGCCATACCGTCATGAAGACGGTGCGGTGTGTTGAATGGCACAAAGAACAAGTTCAGTGCTGCAAAACAGTTTACGACCGTGTGTGCGAAGATCGGGTGATTAACTGCACCCGCTACGTACGCGAACAACGACAGAAACAAGTCTGCTACACCGTTTGCTGCCCGGTCTGGGAAACCAAGACCCGCTGCTACACCGTCTGCAAGCCTGTTTGGGAAACCAAGACGCGCAACGTCTGCTACACCACGTATCACCCGGTGTGGGAAACCAAAACTCGCTGCTATACCGTGTGCAAGCCTGTCTGGGAAACCAAGACCCGCAACGTCTGCTACACGACGTACCACCCCGTGTGGGAAACCAAAACTCGCTGCTACACCGTGTGCAAGCCTGTCTGGGAAACCAAGACCCGCTGCTACACCGTCTGCAAGCCTGTTTGGGAAACTCGCACTCGTGAAGTTCCTTACACAACCTGCAAGGCTGTGTGGGAAACCCGTCAACGCAACTACACGGTCTGCAAGCCTGTGTGGGAAACGCGTGAACGTCAAGAAACCTATTACGTCCGCAAGGCCGTTCCCTATACCAAAACGATTACCGTCCGCAGTGGCCATTGGGAAACTGAGATGTATCAGATTCCTGGCAAGACCTATACCAAGACCGTTCGCGAGCCCGGCTGCTTCACATGGGATCCCTGCCGTTGCCGTTGCGTGTATTGCCCAGGTCCTTGCAAGACGCTCTGCTGCCAAGCCCCTCCGCGCAATTGCTGCAAGAAGGTTTGGGTGCCTGAGTGCTGCACGAAGGAAATCTGCTGCACCAAGTTCGTGTGCGAACCTCGCGTCCGGACCTGCTGCTACAAGGTTTGCCAAATGGTCCCCGAGACTCGCACTTGCTGCTACAAGGTCTGCCGTATGGTGCCCGTGCAATGCACTCGCACATGCTGCTACCAAGTGTGCCACATGGTCCCCGAGACCAAGACCTGCAACTACCAAGTTTGCCGCATGGTTCCCGAAACCAAAACCTGCTGCTACAAGGTTTGCCGGATGGTCCCCAAGCAATGCGTGAAGACTTGCTGCTATCAGGTCTGCCACATGGTTCCCGAAACCAAGACCTGCTGCTACAAAGTCTGCCGCATGGTGCCTGAGACTCGGACCAAAACTGTGTGCTACAGCGTATGCGTGCCTGTCTGCGAGCAGAAGACCATCCAAGTGATGCGTTGCGTGCCTCGCCAGGTGCCTTACACGGTGACTCGGTGCGTGCCTCGCGTGGTTTGCAAGCAAGTGCCGGTCTGTGTGCACTGCCCAGAACCTTCGTGCGGCTGTGCGGAACCTTCCTGTGGAGTACCCTGCTGCGACTAGTTCGCCGCGGAAATCGGGTTTGGTCAACCTAATGGGTGACCCGGCAGTCCTTTGCCGGGTCACCTTTTTTTATGCCTCCAGCCGCTTGCGGCTTAGCGATTTGGCAGCTTCAATTTGAACATGAAATCCAGCGCGCTATCATTGCCGCATGCAAGCCAAACCCCACCATCCCTGGAACGTCACGCCCGCCGAGGCCCGTGTAATTCAAGAGCAACTTCGCACCAAAGTCCGCGCCAAGAACGCCCCCAGCTTGCGCCGCATCAAACACGTCGCGGGGATCGACATTAGCATTCGCAACAACCGTGCGATCGCCGCTATCGTCGCCCTCGATTTCGCATCGCTTGAGCCTGTCGACTTTGTCGTTCACGAAGCTGACATACCGTTCCCGTATGTCCCTGGGCTGCTTTCCTTTCGCGAGTGCCCGTCGATTCTCGCTGTAGCAGAGAAGCTTCACATCGAACCCGATCTCATCATGGTGGATGGCCAAGGGATCGCTCATCCCCGCCGGTTGGGAATCGCCGCCCATTTGGGACTACTCTTCGACAAACCCACAATTGGTTGCGCGAAATCTCGCCTTACCGGAAAGCATGAAGACCCAGAGCTCACGGCGGGCTCGCATGCCGAACTGATGGACCGTGACGAACTGATTGGCACAGTGCTACGCACGAAGAACAAATGCCGACCGCTGTACATTTCGATTGGTCACAAGATCGAACTCCCCACGGCAGTGGAGTTGGTGCTTTCGTGTTGTCGTGGCTATCGACTTCCGGAACCCACGCGCTTCGCGCATCAAGTGGCGGGGGGCAAGAAATTATCTCTCCCCGCGCGAAACTGAATGAACACGAGCGCGACGAAATCGTAAACCGCGTGGGCCACGATCGGCGCGACCAAATCATCGTACGCCAGCGCCAACCAGCCAAAGTAAATGCCGATCACCGTGGCCGCGATGAAATACGTCGGCGTCAGCGCATGAGCCAGCCCAAACAGTAGGGCCACCACAAGCACCCCAATCCACGGACCCGTCCAATGAGTGGCCAGCGGTTGCAGGGCCCCGCGGAACAGAATCTCTTCACCGAATCCCGCGGCAATGCTCACCAACGCAAACTCAAACCAACGGCAACCAACAAAGAGCTCCTCGACGACCTTTTCCACTTCATTGCGCAATTTCACGAGTGGTTGCCACGTGCTTTCGTAAAAAGCGATCAAAAGCACGATCATCGGCATGGCGGCTAGGATTCCCCTCAGAACCGCATCCATGGAAACCGTCAATTGATTGGCCAAATTGATGCCCGCGGCCCAGGCGATCAGCACCCCCACGAAGCCCAAACCCGTCTCAAACAGCATCGCCATGGCCACCGTTTGAGCTTTGCGGTTTTCCATAGGTTCCATGCCAAGGGCCCCCGCAAGCGGCAAAGTCTTGACGCTTTCGCAAGGCCCAATTAGATTGAGCGGTTCGATTTTTCTCGCCGGATCAAACCTATCTGATCGGGCCGGGGGGCAGCTGCCGAATGCACGTGCGCTGGGGCTATTCAAGCCACTGGCAACGGGCATCTCTTGTGCGATTCCCCACGACTCTAGCGAGAGCCAACTACCAATTCAATCGACGAACGACAAATCTCTAGCGATTTAAAAATTAAACGAATCAGTCGCACTCGTTATCGCGACGCTCCCGGTTAAGAGGATCCATTCTCAATGTCAAAAAACTCGACCAAGATGATCTACTACTTCGGCAAGACCAAGACCGAAGGCAAAGGCAATCAAAAGACCCTCCTCGGCGGTAAGGGTGCTAACCTCGCCGACATGACCAGCATCGGCCTCCCGGTGCCCCCAGGGTTCACCATCACCACCGAAGTTTGTGACCTGTACTACAAAAGCGGTCGCAAGTTGCCTGATGGCTTGATGGACGAAGTCAAGAAGAACGTCGCCATGTTGGAAAAAGAACTCGGCAAGAAGTTCGGCGACACCAAGGCGCCACTTTTGCTCTCCGTTCGCTCAGGCGCTGCCTCGTCGATGCCTGGCATGATGAACACGATTCTCAATCTTGGTCTCAATGACGAATCGGTCGCCGGCCTCGCCAACGCCACCGGCCATAAGCGATTCGCATACGACTCCTATCGCCGTTTGATCAACATGTACGGCGATGTCGTTTGCGGCGTCGATCATGAACACTTTGAAGTCGCTTTCGACAAAATTAAGAAGCGCTACAAGGCGACCGTCGACAACGATGTGCCGTTGGAAGGCATGGTCGAGTTGTGCGATGAGTACAAAAACGTCTTCAAGAAACATTTTGGCAAACCCTTCCCGCAAGAACCACTCAAGCAGTTGGAACTTGCCGTGGAGGCCGTGTTTAAGAGCTGGATGCAGCCACGAGCCGTTAAGTATCGCCAAGTGGAAAACATCACCGGCCTGCTGGGCACCGCGGTGAACTGCCAGTCGATGGTCTTCGGCAACATGGGCGACGAATCGGGCACCGGCGTGGCCTTTACCCGCAATCCTTCCACGGGCGAAAACAAGTTCTACGGCGAGTTCCTGATCAACGCTCAGGGCGAAGACGTCGTGGCTGGCATTCGCACGCCTGAGCCCGTCGAAAAGATGGCCAAGTGGAACAAAAAAGTCTTCGATCAACTGATGACGATCAAGGACAAGCTCGAAAAGCACTACCGCGATGTGCAGGACATCGAGTTCACCATCGAAAACAACACTTTGTACATGTTGCAAACTCGCAACGGCAAACGGACCGGTGCCGCCGCGGTGAAAATTGCTTGCGACATGGTTAAGGAAAAGCTAATCACCGAGCAAGAAGCCATTTTGCGCATCCCCGCCGGTGACCTCACGCAGTTGCTACTCCCCAGCTTCAGCCCTGCCGCCAAGCAAGCCGCCAAGAAAGAAGGTCGTTTGCTCACCGTCGGTCTCCCCGCCTCGCCGGGTGCCGCCGTCGGTAAGCCTGCCTTCACCGCCGCTGAAGCCGTGGATCGCACGCTCGAAGGCGAACAAGTCTTGCTCGTCCGCAAGGAAACCAATCCCGAAGACATCGATGGCATGCACTCCGCCGCGGGTATTCTGACCAGCACGGGCGGTATGACCAGCCATGCGGCGGTCGTCGCACGGGGATGGGGTCGTTGCTGTGTCGCGGGTGCCGGTGAAATTCAAATCGACGAGAAGGCTCGTAAGATCAAGATCGGCAACAAGGTCTACACTCACAAGGACGTCATCTCGATCGATGGATCAACCGGCGAAGTCATGGTTGGCGAAGTGGCTACGCAAACTCCCAAGATGTCTGGCGACTTCGCCACCGTCATGGGCTGGGCCGATAAGTACCGCACCATGAAGGTTCGTACCAATGCGGATACGCCGGAAGACGCCAAGCGTGCTCGTGATTTTGGCGCCCAAGGCATTGGCCTCTGCCGCACCGAGCACATGTTCTTCGAAGGGGACCGCATCATGGCGATGCGGGAAATGATTCTCGCGGGCAACGAAGAGGATCGCAAGAAAGCTCTTAAGAAGTTACTGCCCGTCCAACGCAAGGACTTCATCGGCATCTTCACCGCCATGAAGGGCCTGCCCGTGACGATTCGTTTGCTCGACCCACCGCTGCACGAATTCTTGCCGCACGACGACAAGAGCCAAGCCGAAATGGCTTCGCGTTTGGGCGTGAAGCGTGCCGACGTGAAGAACCGCGTGCAGGCCTTGCACGAACAGAACCCGATGCTGGGTCACCGTGGTTGCCGTTTGGCCGTGACCTATCCCGAGATTCTCGATATGCAAGTCACCGCCATCGCGGAAGCCGTGATCGCCTGCAAGCAGAAGAATATCGATGCTCAGGCAGAGATCATGATTCCACTCGTGGGTACCGCCGCGGAGCTGAAGTTGCTTGGCGATCGCACACGGCAAGTTATCGAAGAAGTCAAAGCCGAAAAGAAGTACACTGGCAAGCTGGATATTTTGATCGGCACGATGATCGAAATTCCACGTGCCGCGTTAACCGCTGATCAAATCGGTGAGCTCGCCGACTTCTTCAGCTTCGGCACGAACGACCTCACGCAGATGACGTTTGGCTACAGCCGCGACGACATCAACACGTTCCTCCCCGATTACCTCGAGCAGGAAATCTTGCCGCGTGACCCGTTCCAGTCGCTCGACACCACGGGTGTCGGTCAGCTGGTCGAAATGGGTGTCACCAAGGGCCGTTCCGCCAAGAAGGGCCTCAAGTGTGGCATCTGCGGCGAGCATGGTGGCGATCCCGATTCGATCTTGTTCTGCCACAAGGTAGGGCTCGATTACGTGTCGTGCAGCCCGTTCCGCGTGCCGATCGCCCGCTTGGCCGCCGCACAGGCCGCCCTCGGCAAAGGCAAGTAATCGCCAAGATTGCATGTAAAAACGACAACGCCCAGGGGTTGCAACCCCTGGGCGTTTTTTCATGCGCCGCCTCGGCACAATTTATCGAACGTCATCCATCCAACGCGGGGTTCGCGGCGAACACGTCTTGAACCAGCTTTTTCTCCGCCGCCTCGTGTTCGGCGAATCGGCGTTGGAACAAACCATACCGCTCCGCCAGGACGCCCACGTCGCGCTTCTCGACAAAAGCCAATTTGGCCAAGCCGATCATGAGGTCGACTTCAGCCAACAGGGCTTTGCGCTCGGCCTCAAGACGTTTCACTTCCGCCACAAATTGAGGCGACCGACGGGCCGCTTCCGCAAAATTCTCTTCGGGAACTTCCAGCTCAAAATACATTTCCAAGTGGGAAGCCAACGAGTTAAACAAAGAAACTAAGCTCCGGTTAGCCGGTTCGCGAGAATTTAGGCGAGACTCCAGGGCATCGATTAAGGAATTGAGCAATGTGTTCCCCTGTCTCGGCTTGAAATTCATCACGTTCCATGTTTGACCGGCATACATAGTGACCTCGTCTCTGCGGATGCATTGCCGAAGTGGAATGGCACATTCATGATTTCGCAAATGGGATGCCAACAGTGCCATCGACATGAAAACCCCGGGAAATGCCGAAGTTCAAGTTCTAGCTGTGCCAGGACGCACAGCCGAAGATTCGAGGGCGCGCCACATCGGGCCTGCCTCTAGGAATCGATGTCGTGCTTTTCAAGCAGCCGATAGAGTGTGCGGCGGCTGATGCCCAAGGCCCGCGCTGTTCGCGCCTTGTTCCCCTGATAACGCTTGAAGGTATCGGCGATGTGATGGCGATTGAGCGTTTCCAGATCCGACTCCGGCCCTGGTCGTTGGCTTGCTGCCTCTAAACCGGTCCGCATAATTTCCGGCGGTAAATTGACAGCTAGTAACCGATTCTCATCGGCGAGAATCTTGGCCCGTTCGACGGCATTGCGAAGTTGGCGAATGTTGCCCGGCCAACCATAGTTCTCGATGACGTGCTGAAATTCCTTATCTAATTCCCAATCACGTCCGGCAAAATGCCTGACCAACGGGAGGATATCTATTTGTCGATCCCGCAGCGGCGGCAACACGATCGTCAACACGTTAATGCGGTAATACAAATCCTCGCGGAACCGGCCCTTTTGAATTTCTTCGCCCAGATCGCGATTGGTCGCTGCCAGCAATCGCACGCTTACCCGGCGTTCTTTCACCGAGCCAACCCGCCGCAATGAGCCATCCTCAAGCACACGCAAAAGTTTCGCCTGCAAGCCACCGGCCAACTCACCGATTTCATCGATAAACAACGTCCCCCCGTCGGCTACTTCAAACAAACCGGGCTTGCTGGCAACGGCCCCGGTAAAGGCCCCTTTCTCATGGCCGAAAAGTTCGCTTTCCAGCAAATTTTCGGGAAGCGCCGCACAGTTGATCACCACCAGCGGCTTATCGGCAAATCGACTCGCCCGATGGATTGCTTTGGCGACGAGTTCCTTACCCGTCCCGCTTTCCCCCTGAATCAGCACCGGCTTGTCAGTCGAAGCCATGCGATCGATCAAGCGCAGCACTTCCTGCATCGGCTCGCTATTGCCAACCATCGGTATGGTCTTTTGTTCCCGTTCCAACACGGTTCGCAGTTGCAAATTCTCTTTGCTTAATCGCTGTTGCTGAGCCGCGAACTCGGTTTGATAGGCATCTTCGATGATCGCCAAATCCAGATCGAGCAGCTTATTCAGCGATCCCAACGTCAACGAAAGCTCTGCAGGCGTTCCCTGCCAGTTTTCCGATGTGATCCGGCCAAGTGCCTGACGCATTCGCGAGAGAGCCGCATTTGTATAGACCTGATCGAGCCCGATGGCCACGTGCCGTTGACCCACTTTGGTTCGCAGCACCACGTAATCGTTGTCGTAAGGCCCTGTTAGTAGTTGCCGCAGCCACAAACGCAGTGTCGATTTGAGCTGCAAGATTTGCGCTTCGCCCCCGCGGATGACTTCCGCCGCGCGAGGATGCAAGCCAATCTGATGGTAGAAATCTTCGACGATTTCGTCGGAACGCGCCAGCAGGACGTCACGAATGGCCGTGATCCGCTGATAATCAACGGCATCCCAACCCACGTAGCGTTGCAGTTCGCAATATTTATCAAATGAAGTGCTCAGCATAAAAACTCCCATGTTTCCCTGTTTGTAACATGTCTTGCTCGGCACTCCAACTGTGTCAACGAAGCTTGGAACGTGCGAAATAGCACGCCCTACAATCCGATCTCGCAGTATTTCCAGGGAAAAATGCCCCGCGAGCCTGTGGCCTGCGACTTGCTCTTTTATTGATCAAAGCTCGGTAAACCGAGCACGCGGAGGGAGGGCCTGGTTATGTCGATCTCTTGCGACGACGCCTGGTGCAAACAGAGACCTTGCACAAAGGGAATTGGTGACACGCGCAAGATACAGATCGAAACCGAGGCCTGCGACCGGCTCAAGAGGCACAACTCGTTCAGGGGTCATTGGGATTCGCTGACGGTGGAAGTTGTTAATGACACCCTGATACTCTCCGGTCGCCTCCCTTCGTTTTACCTTAAACAAGTTTTGCAAACGATCATGAAAAATGTTCCCGGCGTAACTCACATCGTCAACCAAGTCGACGTTGTTTCGCCGCGAGGGCTCAGTAGCGTGACCACTTATCGTTAGGAGACAGACCCATGATTGCCTCCGCAGATCGCCTGAAAAGCCTGCAAGTTTCCGACGCCATGGCGCACAGTCTTATCACCATCAGCGCCAACAGCACTCTCAGTGAAGCCGCCGACGTGCTTTGCGAGCATCGCATCACGGGTGCCCCCGTTGTTGACGAGCGCGGCAAGTGCATCGGAGTGATCAGTGGCTCGGATTTCATTCACTCCAAAGCCGAAGAACTCGAAGGCACACAAACCCGGCACGTTCTCGTGAGTGGGTCGTCCTACGACGCCTTCTGCATCGAAGAAATGCGCCACGATCTCGTGCGGAGTCACATGACGCCCGGAGTGCAAACTATTGGCGAATCCACGTCGCTGCTCCTAGCCGCGCGGACCATGTGCGACAAACATATTCACCGGCTCATCGTCGTCGACGAACTCGACCGGCCGGTTGGCATTCTTACAAGTCTCGATCTAGTCGCCACGCTGATTGCGGTGGTGGAAGAATGAAAGGAGCACACCATGGTCGCTCTCCATCCTAAACACGTCCTCGTGCCCACGGACTTTTCCGAGGAATCGGCCCAAGTTGTCGAAAACTGGCGGAATCTCGTTGACAATCCAGGGCAACTCACCGTTCTTCACGTCGCCCCGCAAGCAACACCGGCGGAAAGCGATTTGGTCGTCGGCTGGAATCTCGAAAGCGATGAAAAACGCCGTGAGCGGCTCGTGGAAATGCTGCACAAGAAATTTCCTGACAAGAGCTTCTCCGACGTCCATTTTGAAGTGCTCTTCGGCTCGCCCGCTACGGAGATTGCCAAATATGCCGAAGAACACGATACCGATTTGATCGTGCTGCCATCACACGGCAGGACCGGATTAGCGCGATTGATGATCGGTTCGGTCGCCGAACGCGTGGTACGTTTGGCTCACTGCCCCGTATTGGTCATTCGCGAGTGAATGCGACTCAAAGTTATGCCGTCCCGCGGCCGGGAGAGACGCAAGGAGTAGCGCTAACCGGCCGCGCTCTCGGCAAGGGCCAACACTTGCGCAAAGGGCACGCTTTCCAATCTGCCAAACGCCGCATGTTTGCGTAACTTGTCTTTGGTCGTTGCGGGCGAAGTGATGCCGCATAAAAATCGCGCAATCTGCCGCGGGCTCCGCAGAGAATGATGCCTTTCGGCGATCAGTTGTTTGACAATCGCGCGGTCTGCTCCATCAATTGCCGCCCCGGCCGTTGGGGGCATAATCTGTTTCTTAGCCCCTGCGCAGCGGCTGCAATGCCCGCAGTTCTCGCGCTGCTCGCCGAAGTATTCCAACAGATAACGCGTGTAACACCCACCGCATTCCGCGAGCGCCACCACTTTCCGCAAGCGCGTGATATCTTGCTCCTCGCGACGGGCAAAGCGTTCGTTCAAATGCTGCAAAACTGGCTGCAAATCATGGGGACGCCGTACCATTTTGTAGCCGTAACGTAATCCTGCGGTTTGAAGTACGATGTCTCCGGTCTGATCCAAATAATCGAGGGCCGACACTATCCGTTCGCGGCTTTCGGCGAGTTTCTTGGCAGCCTCCACAACGTCGATGCTGAGCCAAATCTTTCCCGTCCGGGCACATTGAAAGATGTTCTTCAAAAATTCCGCGCGTTTGGGATCGAACTTCTGGAGAATCTCCGCCGAGGGTTTCCGCGGCTGGAATTTGAATTCCGTGTAAACCGGCCCCGTCGGCTGCAAAATCTTTTCGAGCTCGAGATAAGTGAGTAGCGTTTTGACGACCAGCTCGCGGACGTCATGCCGTGCCGACAGATCGAAGGTGGAAACTTCCAGCGTATCGCCCCCTTCCAACAACTCGCGTGTTAAAGATTCGATAGCTTGAGGGGTGGGTGTGTCGCCGTAGCTGAAATTTTCGAGCGTCACCAAATCATCGCGGTAGGCCAATAGCTCGCAGACGGCCGGTTGACCATCACGCCCCGCGCGGCCGATCTCCTGCATGTAACTTTCCAAGCTCTTGGGAAGATTGTAATGATACACCGCGCGGATATTGGACTTGTCGATCCCCATGCCAAAGGCAATCGTGGCCACAACGATCATGTCGTCCGCCGCCATAAAGTCATCCTGCACTTCATTGCGTTCTTCGGTTTTCATACCGGCATGATAGGCCCGCGCCGCATGGCCTTGACTCGCGAGCAAGCCCGCGATCTGCTCGGCGGTGCGTTGCAATGTGACGTACACGATGGCTGGTCCCGGCGCCCGCTCCGCCAATTTCTTGAGCAACACATTCTTACGTTCGCGTTCCACGCACGCCGTCACGCGGAGTTCCAGATTCGAGCGATAAAATCCCGTTTGCACGACATTATGCACGGGAACCGCAAACACCTTGGCAATATCGTTCACCACGTCGGGGGTCGCCGTAGCGGTCAGTGCCAAGACCCGTTTCACCTTGAGCCGTTCGGCCAGCGCGGCGATTCGCAAGTAATCGGGCCGGAAATTATGCCCCCATTCGCTGATGCAATGCGCTTCATCAACGGCCAGCAAGGCAATCTTTTGATGCTCGAGTAACTGCAAAAATCGTTCATTGCCCAACCTTTCTGGCGAAACGTACAGCAACCTCATACGACCCTGCCGTAAATCTTCATAAACCTGAATCGCTTCCTCGCGTTCCATCGTTGAATCAAGCCGCGCAGCAGGAACATTGCGCTCCCGCAAAAAGTCGATCTGATCTTTCATCAGCGCGATCAATGGCGAGATTACCACCGTCAAACCGTCAAAGAGCAATGCCGGCAATTGATAACAGAGGCTCTTGCCGCTCCCCGTGGGAAAGATCGCGACCGAGGATTCCCCTTCGAGCAAATGCGTGATCACTTGATGCTGGCCGGCTCGGAATCGTTCAAAGCCAAAGACCTCGCGAAGTTTTTCGTAAGCCTCTTCCATAGATGTGCGCGGACGACGGGGTGGCGAAGCAAGCATGGTAACAATTCTCCGCTGAGCTAGTGACTGCGTAAAACGTCGTGCCGCGCGACGCACTCAACTAATGACAATATGAACATTTGTTCACATAGCGGATTATCATAGCGGCTGAGAAAGGAAGTACAAGCAATTCACTCAAAAACCTCCAGATCGCTACGGGCTGATAAAAAACGCGGAATTTGCCGGGAAAACCACACAATTCCACTGGAAAGTGACAAGCTGCTGTCACTGGAAACGAAAAACGCCCAGGGTTTGCAATCCCTTGGGCGTTTGATTTTCTTGTTGTTACTGGCCCAACTCACGCGGCTTTGCGGAACGGGGTCGTCGCGGGTGCTTCGGTTTCCACTTCGTCCACGGCCGGATGGATCCGCAGAGCCACCCGGGGCGGGCTGCGGCGTTCTTGAATGAAACCACGCGTGCCGGTGCGGAAGAATTCGGCAAACTCGGTGGCGATTCCCTGCGTGAAACGTTGTTCGAGCGTCTCGACCATTTCGTTGAATGTCAGCCCTTCGCGGTAAATCACGCGGTAGGCGGCTTTGAGCTCCAAAATTTCAGGTCGGGTGACGCCGGCCCGATTCAAGCCAACGCGATTCAAACCGACGATGAGTGCGGTCCCCCCATCCGTCAACACGAACGGTGGCAGGTCTTGTACGACCTTCGTGCAACCGCCGACCATCGCCAACCGGCCGATGCGGCAGAATTGATGCACCGCCGCGTTGCCACCCAGCACCGCCCGATCGCCCACTTGCACGTGCCCACCCAGCATGACGCCGTTGGTCAAAATCACGCGGTTGCCGATGTTGCCGTCGTGAGCGATATGAGCACCCACCATGACCAAACAATCGTCGCCAATCGTGGTGTGATACCCCTCGTGCATAGCACGGTGAATTGTCACGTGTTCGCGAATCGTGTTGCGATTGCCGATTCGTACGCCACCGATTTTTTCGGGGGCACGCGTGTGTTGAGGCAATCCGCCGATGACGGCCCCTTCGCAAACGATATTTTCACAACCAACGCTTACACCCGATTTAATCGTAACGTGGCCCACGAGCCGCGTGCGGTCGCCGATTTCGGCCCCGGGCTCAACAATCGAAAACGGGCCAATCTCAACGTTGGCACCGATGCGTGCCTCACTGCTCACAATCGCGCTAGGGTGGATCATCACGATGGGTCCTCGTGTGGAAAGCTTGGCGGTAGGCGATCATTCCGGCGGGATGGCGTGATCGCGGCGAATCATTCACTGCTGGTAATATCGGATGCATGGGTTATAGGGGGTTAAGATTTGGTCTTTGATTCAACGGCGGGTGTGACAACCCGCGAGGAGTGCTAGCAACAGCGTGAAATCGCATTCTGGTAAAGACTTAGTGCAACGGACCCCTGGGCGAAGAGTGCTATCGCGCGTTAAACTCAACGCTTGCAGACAACCTGTGAATCAAGCTAAAGGCGGCACTGTGCGGGAGGAATCATGAGCGACGAACACAAACTCTACGACGAAGCGGATCAACACAAAGCGGCGGGCGAACTCGAACTGGCCGCCAGCAAGCTCGAACAAGCGATCGCCAAGAACGAAGAATTCGCGCTGGGCCACTCGGCACTCGCCGTTGTGCTGCAAAAAATGGGCAAGCACGAAGAAGCCCTCGCACACGCCAAACGCGTCGCGGAGCTCGAACCGATGGACCCGTTTAGTTACACCGCGCTGAGCGTCACCTATCAACGCGCCTACGCGGGCACCGGCAACATGGATTACATTCGCATGGCGGAAGACGCCATGGAACGCAGCCGGCAATTAAGCTCGGGAATGTAAGAAGTTTTCAGGCGCTAGCTGCTAGGCGCGAGAAAATTCTAGCGCCTAGCTTCTAACGACTAACATCTCTCTACGCTTGCGGCTTCGCCACGACGCGCTTCTGCACGTCGACTTCCAACACGCCGAAGGCCTGCTCATGCCGCTGCACCGACAAATGCAAAGCATGCAGCAAACGCTTGGCGGTGTAGTAGTTCGTGACCAAACGCTGCGTAATGATCACTGGCTCAGACGGCACGCCAAAGGGCTGCGCATTCAGGCCGAAATCGATAATCAATTCCTCGGGCGTGCCGGTCACGCGGCAAAAATTGGCATAAGACGTCGAAGCGTGGGTGTCGTCCACTTGTACGCGTTGTTGTTCGGGAGCGGGTTGTTTTTCGTCGGCCACGGGTATTTCTCCATTCGCTGTCTATTGAACGTTTGCCACTCTTAAATGGCACTTGAAAAGTGAATCAGCAAGTTTAAGCAATTGGATGGCTTAATTCCATCCCTGAGAATCGCTGCTGAAATCGGGTGACGTTTGCCCTCCGACACGGCCTTAGGGTCATTTCCCTTTCGCCGCGGGAGTGACGCTCAGAATCACACTTTCCGCATCCGTGCGAGGCGTCAGATAAGTCGCTGCTTTGCGAAGTTCATGCTTTTTTAACAGTCCTAAGTGTCGCGCTTCACCCCGTTCATCGACCCACTTACGCCCCTTGATCAAAAGCAACCGATCAAACGCCTTCCAATGCGGCTCAACCCACCGCAAGATTTTCGCCAGAGCCGCTACGGCCCGCGCGACGAGTGTATCAAAGGTTTGCAGTTCGAGCACTTCTTCGGCCCGACAGGCGTAAACTGACACGGGAATGTTGAGTTCCACAACCATCGCCTCAACGACTTTGGCCTTTTTCTGCATCGACTCGCAAACGCTCACTCGCAAATCAGGGCGGCAGATCGCGATGATCAAGCCCGGCACGCCACCCCCGGTGCCAATGTCGAGAACTCTTTCGCGCTTTCCGATCAATTTCGCGAGTTCCCAACTATCGACAACGTCACGCGTGACGAATTTTTCGAGTGTCGTATGCCGCGTGAGGTTGAGTTGTTCGTTCCATTGCCATAACAACTCGCGGTAACGATCCAGCGTTTTAATTTGCTCGTCGGTGAGTTCAATCCCCACATCACGCAATGCGGTAGCCAAGTCGGTGGTGTACGTTTCGTCGGTCATAAAACCAGTATATGATTTACCCGCGGCGCTTGCACCGTGCCCATGAAATTTCATTTCGGCCACTTGTGGCTTAGCGCTTATGTTCGGCATTCTCAACATCAACAAACCGCCCGGCTGGACGTCGCGCGATGCCGTCAATCGCATCCAGAAACTCGTCCGCCCGGCTAAGGTCGGCCACGCCGGCACACTTGACCCACTCGCCACGGGCGTACTCGTCGTTTGTATTGGACCAGCCACGCGGCTTATCGAATACGTCCAGCAGATGCCCAAAGAATATCGCGGCACGTTCTTGCTGGGCCGCAGTAGCGCCAGCGACGACACCGAAACCGAAATCACCGAGCTTGCTGGTGCTACCGTCCCCACACGGTCAGATATCGAAGCCGCCTTGCCACAATTTCTCGGCCGCATCGACCAGATTCCTCCCGCTTATTCCGCGGTAAAGATCGCTGGCCAACGCGCCTATGCCCTGGCTCGCAAGGGTGCGGACTTTACAATCACTCCCCGCCCCGTCGAAATTCACGCAATCGAAATCACGAACTACGAATACCCCCAACTTGAACTGATGATCCGTTGCGGCAGTGGCACGTACATCCGCAGCTTGGGCCGCGATCTGGCAGCCCGTTTGGGCACCGCCGCTGTTATGAGTGAACTCACGCGCACGCGAATTGGCACGTTCTGCGTTGACGATGCACTCTCTGTCAACTATTTAACGCTGGATCAGATTCAAGAGCACCTTCAATCTCCCGCCCAAGCTGTGAGCCATCTGCCCCGTTTCGAATTGACCGCCAACCAACTCCAAGAATTGCGCTACGGCCGACCGTTTTCTAGCGACTCACTAACCGAATGTGCCGCCTTTGATGAACAGGGCAACTTGATCGCGTTGCTCACACCCAAGTCGCCCGGCCTGCTCAAACCGCACATCAATTTTGCCCCGT
Source organism: Bythopirellula sp. (assembly GCF_041737835.1). Taxonomy (NCBI): domain Bacteria; kingdom Pseudomonadati; phylum Planctomycetota; class Planctomycetia; order Pirellulales; family Lacipirellulaceae; genus Bythopirellula; species Bythopirellula sp. The sequence continues at coordinate 27,538 of NZ_JBGSQY010000024.1, forward strand.
CGGCATGATCGTTATTTCCGCGCCGGTATCTCTTCACACTTGAGGGCTAGGCACATGAATTCGGGAACAAACTTGCCTATTTCGCGTGAATAATTGATCGCCGTACCAATCTCCTGCACTTGGAGCTGAAATTGGAAAGCAACACGCGAGCCGCATCTGCCGGTTGTGCCTGCCACTTCCGTTCTAGGAGTCCTCCCTCCCAGGGAATCCGTAGCGCGAACGTGACACAAGTTGGACTGCCGACTCGCGGCGTGTCGAAATGAATAGAACCAACGCGTCTGCGCGAGCGATGCGTTGACAACATGACACCAGGATGGACAACCAGGGAAACACTTCGGGCACGGATGGGCCCCGCGATCGGTCCGCGACTGTCATGATGGCAGAGCGGACGAGACCATGGATCGTAGACCACTGATGTTCGAAAACCGTAGTTTGCGAATCGACCTGATGACGCTGGCACTCTTGGCAGTGACGGCGTTGCTGGGCATTTCGCTATTCACATACGACCCGCTCGATCCTCCCAGCACGCTGGTGCTGCCCGCTCGCGCTGAGTTCGCGAACGCCGTCGGCCCCATCGGTGCGTACGTCTCACACTATCTGTTTGAAAGCGTCGGCGTCGGGGCTTACTACGTCGTTGGTTCGCTCTCCGTATTGTCGGTTGTGCTGCTTATGCGGCGTGGTATCGATCAACCGATCGTGCGAGCCGTCGGCTGGGCCCTTTCGTTGTTGGCTCTGAGCACGCTCTCGAACATGGTGATGCCCGCGGGCAGTCCCGGCCCTGAAATCGGCCCCGGCGGATTCTTAGGCGCGATGGGCAGCGCCCTACTGGAATCGCACTTCGCCACCATTGGCGCTTACATTCTTTCGCTCAGCGTGTTGCTCGCTGGCTGGCTGTTGTGTACCGATTACTTCCTGTTCCGCGTGGCGGCGGTGACAACCGTTGCCTCAGGCCGAGGAATCGCCACATTGGGTCAGGTCGGCCAATCCCTGAAAGCAGCCAACAAAAAACGCCCCGCCACCGATGTCGAAAACGGCATCGAAGAAGACTCCGAAGAGTACGAATACGATTACGAAGAGGAATCTTCTGACGAGGGCGAATGGGAATACGAATACGAAGATGAGGAATCCGAAGACGCCGAAGCCCCCGAAGAGGAAGAGGTCGAGCTAACAGTCCGCACCCCCGCAACCAAACAAGAAGAAGCCGCCGGCGAGCCCGCTTCAGCGGGCGGCGTGGGTAGCGCTGATGAACAGGAAGAGACCGAACAACCCCAAGCCCCCCCCACCCTCAAAGAAAAACTGGGCCTGGGCAAAGGCAAGAGTCTCCTCAAAAAGAGCGAGCGCGAAGAAGTCATCAGCCAGCTCGATGCCGCCGATCTTCGTCAGCCCGACACGAATTTCGATTACGAACTCCCGCCGCTTGATCTGCTGCTGGAACCTGAAAACGTCAGCTACGACGAGCACGAGAAGGAAGTCCGCCGCAAGGCTCGCATCCTGGAAAAGACGTTCAAGAACTTCGGGTTCAACGTAAAGGTCGTGGAGATCGAAACGGGCCCGGTGATTGCCCAGTACGAAGTGCAGCTCGAAGCCGGCCTCCGTTTAGCCAAGATCACAAACCTGTCCGATGATCTGGCGATCGCGCTGCGCGTGCCGAGCGTACGTATCGTCGCGCCGATTCCCGGCAAGAATACCGTCGGTATCGAAGTCCCCAACGAAAACCGCCAACTCGTGCGTTTGCGCGAAGTGATCGAAGAATCCAACGGCCACGCCCGGCGGATGAAGATCCCCATTTACTTGGGCAAAGACGTGTCGGGCAATCCGCTCGTGGTCGATCTCACTTCGCTACCGCACTTGCTGATCGCAGGCCGCACCGGTACCGGTAAAAGCGTGTGCCTCAACTCGATCATCCTGTCGATGTTGATGAGCCGCGGTCCCGATGAAGTGCGCATGTTGATGATCGACCCCAAAATGGTGGAGCTCAGCGGCTATCGCAAGTTGCCGCATTTGATGCATCCGGTCGTGACCGACATGAAGAAGGCTGAGGCGATACTTTCCTGGGCCGTCGACAAGATGGAAGAGCGCTACGCGCTGTTGGCTCGCGCGGGCGTTCGGCACATCACCGTGTTCAACCAACTGAGCGACGAGGAACTCCGCGAGCGAATCGATCCCGTGAGCGAAGCCGAATGGGAAGTGATTCCCAAGCAGTTGCCGTTCATCGTGATTGTGGCCGACGAAATCGCCGACTTGATGATGACCGCCGGCAAAGACGTGGAACAGCACATTATCCGGCTGGCCCAAAAGAGCCGTGCGGTGGGCATCCACTTGATTCTCGCCACGCAGAAACCGACCGTCGACGTGATCACCGGCTTGATCAAATCGAACTTGCCGGCGCGCATTGCCTTCCAAGTCGCAAGCCGCACTGACAGCCGCGTGGTGCTCGATGAAATGGGCGCGGATAAACTTTTGGGCAACGGCGATATGCTGTTCCTTTCACCGGGAACAAGCCAGTTGCTCCGTGGCCAGGGGACGTACCTTTCCGACGACGAAATCACCCGCGTGGTCGACTTTGTCGGCACCGATGCGCCGCAATTCGCCAAGGAACTCATCGAGCTTAAGACCAAAGACGAAGAAGAAGCCGCCAGCACGCCGGGACAACTCAAGAATCGCGATGAGCTGTATGAAGCCGCCGTCGATATCGTGGTCCGTGAGCGTCGTGGCAGCGTGTCGCTGTTGCAGCGTTGCTTAGGAATCGGTTACGGCCGTGCCGCCCGTTTGATTGACTTCATGGCCGAGGACGGCATTGTGGGTGAATACAACGGTTCGCAAGCGCGTGAAGTGGCGATCTCGATCGAAGATTGGGAAGCCATGCAATCCGGCGGTGCTGAACAAGCCAAGGCTGGTCCAACAACTGCGGTAACAACTCCGCCCAAGCCCAAGCGTGTGAACAAAGTCGTCCCCGGCACAGACGAGCCCAGCGACATCGAAGACGGCGAGCCCCCCTACTCAAGCAACTCAGCAGCAGGCGGCGAAGAAGAAAATGAAGTTGCCGAAGACCCCTCGGAACTCGATTACGAAGTCGAAGACGAATCCGAAGTCGACGAGATCCAAGACGCCGAATACGACTACGAAGAAGAGCTTGAGGAAGAGCCCGGCGAGCCCGCTTCAGCGGGCGGCGACGATGAAGTCAACAACGAAACCGAAGACGAAGAAGACTACGAATACGAGGAAGAAGACGAACTCGATTCCGACACCGAGGAATCCGACGACGAGGACGACCTCTGGAGCGAAGACGAAGATGACGACGAGCAAAACAAGCTCGCCGACACGGCCTAAGTATTAAAAACACCAAGCCGCGATTCAACGAATCGCGGCTTGGTAAGTTTTTACGAACGAAATTCTGCGACTACCGCTGCGCTGCGGCCCGTGGCGCGGCCCGCTGCTGCTCGGGTGCATCTTCCACCATCGAATGGAGCATCGTGCCAATGAGAGCCGTCGTTTGGCCCTCAGCGCCGTTACCGCCCCCCGTGACCATCACCCGCGGTGTGATCATGATGTTTTTCTCGCCCACGATGTTTAAGAACTCCACGAGCGCCGCATTGTTGCTGCCAATCTGCTCGGCAATCAACTTGTAAGCCGCAGCTTGGGCTTCGGCTTTGATTTCCACGGCCTCGGCTTCCGCCTGGGCGGCGATCACCTGCTTCTGCTTATCGTTCTCGGCGATCTTCACCGCATAAGCCGCTGTTGCGAGGCGCTTTTCTTCTTCGGCTTCTTGTTCTGTCTTCGTGAGTTGCTTCTTTTGCTCGGCGGCACGCTGCTGCTCGTTGAAAGTTTCCTGCTCTTGCAATGCGATTTCACGGTCAGTTTGTGTTTTCAACAACGCACCAAGTGTCTCCTCATTGCCCACGTCGCCAATCCGCACGGCTGTGATCGTCACGCCGATGTTTTTCAATTCCTCTTTGAGCATGGTTTCCGATTGGCTTTCCTGGTGCGAACGCTGCTTCACATAGTCGAGCGCCTTCACCCCTTCGGCGTTGTTGCGAAAGATCGCCCGCACGGCGGAGTCCATCACGGTCCGCAAACCTTCTTGATCGTCACCCACCGTGGCCACCAACAGCGGCGCATCCTCGGGATGAATTTCAAACTCCACGCGGACGTCGACGGGGAACGTAAAACCGTCGGAAGTACGCACCATAATTTCCCGCTCTTCAGCCGTATCAGACCGTGGACCTTGCCGCGACGTGTACAGAACGATGTGCTTCTTGGTGGAGATCTTGGTGACTTCATACGCCTTGGGATTAATGTATTCCTGACCTTCAGGCAGTGGTTCGCGCCAAATACCCCGCTGACCACGAGCCGCCAAATGTCGGGCCATCGCTTCTTGACCTTCGACTTCAACGGCTGCCGAGCTATCACCGACATTCGACTTCACGACGCCCACGGTCGCTTTTTCAATCGTCGTGGCAGGTTCGATCTTCATTTCAAACAGCTTCGGGTTGATACGATACGACCCCGGCTTGAGAACTGAAGTCTGCGGTCCCTTATAGCCGCCCCCTTCACCCAAAAAGTACTCGGCGTCCTGCGCCATCAATCCTTCTTTGGATTCTTCCCACTCGGGTGCATAAGCGGTGCCGCGCGGCAACGGCTTGCCGTCCGACGCATTGAGAATTCCGACGCTGCCCGCGGGAACGGTTTGCACTTCGGTGATATCAATATCGTAAATGAACGGCCAATACCAAGGATGCCAGCCCGGCGGCAGAATGCGCGCCTGCGGGCCCTTTTCGCCATTCGTGGCAATAATCTTTCCTGGCGGCAACGAAGTGAAACCAATGTTCTTGGTCACGACGCCGATTTGGTTTTCGCTCACAAAGCGGAACGATGCCAACGTGAAGAACGACATCATCACCAGCAGTGCGACGACCAACCCCGCCAAGCGCAGTTCAACGGACTGCAACTTAGCGACACTCGCCACGATCATGGCAGACAACACAACACCCACAATGACAAACAACAAAGACATATTCAGTTCCCCCCTTAAAATCGGCTTGCACAAACTTAGCTCAGCCAGGCCCAGGACTCACGGCTTCCTGCCGCAATTCGGTCCCTTGAGAGCGTATTCGCCGCAGTGCAGGCAGTCTTGCGAAGATTCGCCTTGGCCACGGGAAAGGAATATAACGATTTTGGCGACTTCGCGTTGAACCTTTCCTTCACAATGCGAGTCTGGAATGGCAGCCCGTGCCCCTTCCAAGGCCGCCAAAGGGCCCCTGAGTTGCTTCCGCCCCCACAGGCAGGTAAACTTAGGTGATCAGCCGAAACACACTTTATCCTCCGAAACTTGCCATGCTGTCCGTCGCTTCCAACTCGATTTCGCGAATGAGCATCGAGATTATTGCGATCAGCATTATTATTGGCGGCAAGCCTCGGGGTTGAAGTCGGCAGACAACCGAAACACACGACAACCCTGAGCCCCCAAGGCCTCAGGGTTTTTTTTTTGTAGGAAGAGGTCGGAGGCGAGAGGCCAGAGGTCAGTATCCGAACGCAATAGGATTCAATCTTATGAGTGAAAATAAGCAAATCCGGTCACATCGCGATCTTAAAGTCTGGCAACTGGGCATAGAGATTGCCGAGTTGATCTATCAACTGACCATGACCTTTCCAGACGACGAAAAGTTTGGCCTAGTGAATCAACTACGTCGTGCGGCCGTGTCAGTACCAGCCAATATCGCTGAAGGCAACGCACGAGAATCAACAAAAGAGTATTTAAGATTTCTTTCCATTTCTATTGGATCACTCGCGGAAATTGAAACATTTCTTGAACTCGCCACAAGATTCCATTTTGGTGATCCACAAACAATCATTCAGCTCGATTCCCTGATTGGTGAAGAACGTCGCATGCTCCGAGGACTGCAACGCTCTCTCAAATCAAAACTCAATAATCCCTGATCTCCTACTACTGACCTCCGGCCTCTCACCTCTGACCTCTCATATGACACACATCCAAATCTACGACACCACTCTCCGCGACGGCGCCCAAGGCGAAGGCGTTAACTTTTCTCTCGAGGACAAAGTTCTCATCGCGCATCGGCTCGATGAGTTTGGCTTCGATTTCGTCGAGGGGGGCTATCCCTTGTCGAATCCCAAGGACGCCGAGTTCTTCCAGCGGATCGCCGAGAATCCGCTTAAACACAGCCGGGTCTGTGCCTTCGGTATGACCCGGCGAAAGGGGATGAAACCGGGCGACGACGTCGGCATGAAGGCGCTTCTCGATGCCCAAACACCCGTCGTCACGATCGTCGGCAAGACTTCCGATTTTCAGGTCAAGGAAGTGCTCGGCGTATCCTTGGAAGAAAATTTGGCGATGATCCGCGAGACAATCGCCTACTTGCGCGAACAAGGCCGTGATGTGATTTACGATGCAGAACACTTTTTCGACGGCTGGAAACGAAATCCCGAATACGCGGCGCTGACGATCCGAACCGCTGCGGAAGCAGGCGCTTCGACTATTGTCATGTGCGACACCAACGGCGGCACGATGCCCGAGGAAATCGCCGCCATCACCTGTGAGGCCGGCGCAAAAATCGACAAGCCTCTCGGCATCCATACCCATAACGACTGTGAACTCGCGGTGGCAAATTCGCTGGCCGCCGTCGATGCGGGTGCCGTCCAAGTGCAAGGCACGATCAACGGCCTCGGCGAACGCTGCGGCAACGCCGATTTGATTTCCGTGGTCGCGAATCTCGCACTCAAGAAAAAAGGCTACGAAGTCCTCACCGGCGAGCCGTCAGCGCCCGGAGTTTCCCCCGTCGCCCATCTCACCGAGCTATCCCGCTACGTGTACGAAATCGCCAACATGCACTTCCGCGTGAATCAGCCCTATGTCGGCCCCAGCGCGTTTGCCCACAAAGGGGGCATGCACGTCCACGCGGTCGCCAAGATCGCCTCCAGCTACGAGCATATCGACCCCACGAAAGTCGGCAACGAACGCCGCATCCTCGTGAGCGAGCTTTCCGGCCGGTCGAACATCATCGCGCTCGCCACAAAGATGAATCTGCAGAACGACAAAGCCCTGATGGATCGCGTGCTGCAGCAGGTGGTCGACCTGGAGAATCGCGGTTATCAATTCGAAGCCGCCGAAGCGTCGTTTGATTTGCTCGTTCGCAAAGCCGCGGGCATTCACAAGCCTCACTTCGAGCTGATGCACTATCGCACGAGCGTGGTCAACCGAAATGGCACGCCCATCACCGAAGCTACGGTCAAGCTCGCAGTCAACGGCCAACACCTTCACGAAGTCGCTGAAGGAGATGGCCCCGTCAACGCGCTCGATGCAGCGCTGCGTAAAGCGCTCAACGGCCAGTTCCCAAGCCTGAACCAGATGCACCTCGTCGATTACAAAGTGCGCGTGATCAACTCCGACGCCGCTACTGCCGCGAGCGTCCGCGTCGTCATCGAAAGCCAAGACGACACCGGCACCTGGGGCACCGTCGGCGTGCACGAGAATGTCATCGAAGCCAGTTGGCAAGCGCTCGTCGACAGTATCGAGTACAAACTCTGCAAGGACAACAAAAGTTAGCCGGCAGCGTCCCGCTGCCGATCCCCAGTTCCGCGTGCAAAATCCCCTCCGCTACTTCATCTCGAACAATCCCGGCTCGGGAGTTTCGATCTCGTAGCTGGCACGCTCAACGGTGGAGCTCTCCTCATCTTCGGAGGAATCGTCGCGGTCGCGCATCACCAGTTCGCGTCCGACTTCCGGCAATGCGTTCACGCGGAAGCGACTTTCCATCGCGCCGGTCTGCTTAGCTTGCTGCAGCATCTGCACGACGTCGGGATAGTTGCCGCCGAGTTCGACCACCGCACGGATGACTTCCTCGACGTTGGTCGAAACGATCCGTTGTTGCGTCGTCTCGCCGAAGTTGCTCACCTTGATCTGCCCACCGGACAGGCCGTTCACGAGAATCTTCGGACCGGCATCAAGCACGAGCGGTAATTTCAGTTCATGATCGCGTCCGAAGAACACGATCTCTGGCCGGTGGCTACTAGTCACATGGATCAGGGGATCACCTTCCAGATCGAGTACGTGCAGCTTGAATTTTCCCTTGAAATCCTTGCCTTGCAAGAATCCATCCGCAGGAGCCATCGCCGTCATGGCACGGAAGGCCCCGTAGCGTGTTTCGGCGCTCTTCACGTTGAGCAGCGACCGCAACCCGTCGTATGCGGCACCATCGTCCATAGCGCTCAAAGCGGCCAACGCATGGACACGAAACGCCGGTTCCTCACGGGCGACATACACCAAAGGCTCCACGGCCTCGGTCACGTCGAGATAGGCCAAGGCTTCGGCGGTATAGAAGCGAACTTCGGGATCTTCGGATTTCAGACCTTCGAGCAAAATCTCTTTAGCCTGATCGCTACCGACCGCTTCCAACCGAATCGCCGCGTCGGCCGCGGTCACAGGATCAAGCAATTGCTTCTTCAACAGCTCCAACCGCGATTGCAATTCACTGGGCGTTTCGTTGATCGCGATACTGCGAACGACCCGCATATAGCGGCCGACGTTGTCTTTGTAGCGCGGATGCAATTCGAGTTCGAGAAATTCGTCGGTCTTGGGCGTGGCCACGCCGCGCTGTTGGCCGTCGACGTAACTGTAAAACCGATTGTTGACCGCTTTGCCAACGGCTTGGCTCAAACGGATCGACTGATGTTCGCTATTGATGATCAGGCCCAGATTGCGGTCCTTCGACGCCACGCCGCCACCCAAGATACGCCCCTGCCGCGCAAGCACGGGATCTTTCTTAATCTCCGCGTTGGGATCAACCAGCACGGACCCCATCGCAGCTCCCAAGGTATGGCCCTTGCGAAGTTGATCACCGAGCACGGCTGTTTCCGTGAGAGGTGTTTCCAGCAAATGCCCGCCACGCAAACTGGTCGTGTTGCTTTTCGAAGGGCTGCGCACTTCGATGTCGAAAGGATCGCCGGCACGAATGCCAGGACGTTGGAAACCGCGCACCAAGACCAACGCCGTATTCGGCGAGGCGAGAATTTTATTGGGATTCTCGATGCCGCGGCGATTCATTTCGGCGAGCAAGGCAGCTCGCTGCGGCGAAGGGGGAGGATCTTCTCCCGTGCCAGCCAACCCCGTGACCAACGACACGGCCTCGACTTTGACATAGTTCAAACCGTAAGGCTGCGTAACGCTCCCCACGAGCGACATATCAGCCCTCGAAGCCTCGGCTTCCTTATCCAGCGTGGGACTTTGCTGCCTTAGAATCGGGCCCATGCAACCCGACCACAAACCCACGGCGATCAAGGTGATCACAATGTCCGTTCGATTGCCCAGCTTCGTTCGGCGGGTCAGTGCAGGCCTCATGCAAAGCGTCTCCTACGCATCGTAAAACAAACATGGCTCCCGCGCACCACTTCCTGTGGGGAGAGCGTCAAGCGGTGGGAGATTACGAAGAGCGGCAAGCTGGGTCAAGACAACCCCTGCCAGCACCAGCACAGCATGATGCTAGCGACAAGCGGATCTCACGGCGGGTCGTAGCCGCCATGATTCCAGGGATGACAGCGGGTAATTCGCCGCACACCCATCAACGAGCCACGAACCGCACCATACTTCTTGACCGCTTCAATGAAATAGACGCTGCATGTCGGCTCGAAACGGCAACATCGCCCCAGCAGCGGGCTGATCGTCCACTGATAGCACCGCACGCAGAAAATCAGCAGCATTGCCGGGACTTGCCGACAGGCCGACCACACGGCGTTCATGTCGTCTCCTTGTTCTCGCGCTGCAATCGCTTGGCGAGCCGCAAAGAAATCGCCTGAAAAGATTGTTGCAAGTCGGCAACGCTCGGTACCGTCTTACCCCGTGGCACGACGCAAAAGTCACACGCGGGAAGATCAGACCTGACTAGCCGAAACGCCTCACGCAAGGCACGTTTCCAACGGTTCCGCGCGACCGCGTTGCCGCACTTCCGGGAAACGACCAATCCCAACCGCGGTTCATGCGTCGCACCGAGGGCCGCGTGCAGCACGATGTGGTCGTCGCTCGCCACGCACCGCCGCTTAAAGACCCGATCGAATTCGGCGGGCTTCAGGAGTCGAGCCGATTTGGGAAATCCGAATTCTTTCATCAGCCTTGCCGTGAGGTTACGACACAACCGTGTCATCTGTGCCGACGGTGTCGTCACCCGAAAACGTTTCCGAAGAATTCGCCGATTGCATCCGGTCCGACACGGGCCGTTGTGGCGGTTGGGTCCGTGGCAAGATCACATCGGGTGGCACCACCGGCCCACGACGTTCGTGTCCCTGACGGCGTACCCAATGCCCAAGCAGCATCGTGCCCACGATCAGCAGCATGCCGAGCAGCAGAATCCCAAGCAAGGCCATCAAGATGATCGTGCGTGTCGGCTCGGGAACTTTGCGTTCCGCCTGCTGTGCGAAGAGCAATCCATCGACGATCGCAGGGATTACCATCGCAACTCTGACCGCGGATTCTGGGGATACTTCTTCAAGATCTCAACAAGTTGTTCACGATCGTCCGGCGAAATATCCTTCGGCACAACGACCATCACTTCGGCAAACAAGTCGCCGACTTCACCGTTGGAATGTTTCACACCCTGCCCTTTCACGCGCAATTTGCCGCCACTCGAAGTACCGGGTGGGACCGTGAGCGTGATCGTACCGTTCGGGGTCGGCAGGTCGATCTTCGCACCACCGATGGCTTCGGCAAGCGTGATCGGCACGCGCACATCGAGCCGATTGCCTTGGCGGCGATAATGGGGATGCGGCGCGACATCCACCTTGATCAACAGATCACCGGCCGCGCCACCCGATTCACTTTCCTCGCCCTTCCCACGCAGGCGAATCTTTTTACCCGGCTCGATCCCCGCGGGAATCTTCACCCGCAACGATTCGGTCGTGCCATCCACGCGCTGTAACGAAATCTGGGCTTCGCCACCCAGCACGGCCGTGGCAAACGGCACGGTGAGTGTGTGTTCGATGTTGTGTCCCTTGGTGGGAGCAGCCCGCTTGTTCTTTTGCTTGAAGGTTTTGAAGAGATCGGCAAACCCGCCACCACCGACGCCGCCGCCCATTCCCGCGCCGCCGCCGAACAGATCGTCCAAATTCACTTCAAAGCCACCGGCTCCCGGGCCGCCCGCACCAGCCCAAGGATTCGGCCCACCTGGGCGCGGGCCACCTCCTCCACCGCCGCCGCCAAATGTTTCGTAGGCGTTTCCGTAACGGTCGTAGAGCTCGCGCTTCTGCGGATCGTTCAAGACATCGAACGCGGCCTGCACCTGTTGGAATTTTTCCTTGGCCTTAGTGTCGTTCGGATTGAGGTCGGGGTGATGCTTGCGAGCCATCTGGCGGTACGCCTTCTGGATTTCATCCGGCGTCGCCTGCCGACTCACCCCTAATGTTTCGTAATGATCTGCTGCCATGCGATTGAAATGCGAGGAATGGAAATCGGCCTGAATGACCTCATTTTACCGGTTGCCCCTGCGAAGGATAGCGGCCAAAAGTTCATCGTGCGTGCTAGACTTGCCATAGGTTCCTGGAATCGTCGTCTATGCCGATTACAAGTGTTTTGCGGGAGTTTCCGTTGTTAGTTCGAAGCATTGCCTGCCTACTCTGTGCCCTGCTGATCTCCATGAACGCCTCGCCCGCCTACTCCGCGGGCTACGACGGCGTGCTCACGATCAGCGTCGCCGAGGAAGGTTCCGGCCAGCCCTTGCCTGTCCGCATGCAACTTCGCAAGTCGGGACGACCTGTCCGAGTGCGCGCCGCAGGAGCGATTGCCGTTGATGGTTATCTGGTGTTCGAAGGTTCCGTCACCCTGGAACTGAAGCAGGGCAACTATGAATTCTCCTTGGATGCCGGCCCCGAATTCCAAACCCGCGACGGCCATTTTTCCCTTGAGCGCCATGCCGACGACGAAACCGAAGTGCTTCTCGCGCGGCGAGTCAGCATGCGCGGCGAAGGCTGGTGGGGAGGAGACTTAGATGTGGCTCAACGGTTCGAGAACATGCCCCTCTTGATGCGTGCCGCGGGGATTGAATTCGTTCCAGTGATCACCGCTGAGAATGACAACGGCAAATGCCGGCAAGTTCGACAATCGCCTTCGGAGCAATTTTCCGAAATCTCGCCTCCCTTGTTTGGCCCCTGGGCTGCGGTCGACAACCGCCGTGGCAGTGGATTGCTGTTCGTGGGCATGCAACAACTGCCCCAAGTTTGCGAAGCATCAGCAACGGAATCGCCGCTAGCCATATTAAAAGCGGGCAGCGAAATGGGAGACGCGACCATCGCGCTCAGCCCGTTTGCTTGGGAACTCCCCGTGTGGATTGCCTCGGGCAAGCTCGAAGCCGTCAACATCATCAATCGCAACGCTCTGATCGATAAAACAATCGCCAACGAAAAAGGTGGTTACCCACGCGACAAAAAATTCTTTCCCGGTGCGATGGGCAATGGCCGTTGGAGCGAAGCGATTTATCACCATCTTTTGAATTGCGGCCTGCGCATCCCTCCCACCGCGGGAAGCGGCTCAGGCAGCAATGGCAATCCTCTCGGCGCGAACCGCGTGTACGCCTATTGTGGCGAACAATGCACCCCCGCCATTTGGCTTGAAGCGATGAAAGCGGGCCAAGTGATGGTCACCAACGGCCCGCTGCTCCGCACGAAAGTTGAAGGTCAACTCCCAGGGCATGTGTTTCCTACCGCCGTCGGCGAGGAGCGTGAGTTTCACATTTCGCTCAGCCTCACGTTCTACGAGAAAGCCGCCGTGGAGTATCTGGAAATCCTGCAAAATGGCGAAGTAGCGCATCAGATTCGGCTGAAAGATCTCGCGGAACGGCAAGGCCGTCTGCCGCCGATCAAGTTTGCCAACAGCGGGTGGTTCGCCGTGCGAGCGATGACGGGCAACACGAAAAATTATCAGTACGCCACGACCGGCCCGTACTACGTCGAACGCAACGGCCAACCGCGCATCAGCCGCCGCAGCGTGCAGTTCTTTATCGATTGGCTCGACGCGGCCAAAGAAGAATTTGCCGACGACGAAGCAATCCTGAAAGACTTCGCAGGCGCTCGACCTTTTTGGGAAGAGTTGCTCGCCAAGGCCAATGATGACTAGCAACCTGAAAAGCTTTTACGCACACGCTACGCCTGTTTCTCACTCAGCTCTTTTCGATTTTTTGGCTGAGGGTTTCTTTGAAGTCGTTTCAACAACCCGTTTTCCTGGCTCCGCGTTCTTAAGAAGACCGATGATCTCATGGAATGCGCCCGTCATTTCGACCATTTGCTCGGCCATTTGCATGGGCGTTGCGCCGTGTTGATCTTGAGCCTGCGGATCCGCACCAGCATCAATGAGCAGCTTTGCGGTCTCATAAATTCTCTGTGAATCGATCTTGAATCGAAAGACGAATTCCTCGTTCACATAGTCTTTTATAAGAAACGCTGTTCCTAACGGCGTGTGCAATGCCGTGCGGCCGATTTTCGATTTGGCCTGCACATCGGCTCCGGCTTTAATCAAAGCAGCAACGGACGCGGGTTGCGCCTTGCTTGCAGCTAACATCAGCGCGGTGTAACCGTCAGCGTCCTTCAACTCAAGCTTTGCGCCGCCTTGGGCCAATGCATCGATGACTTCGGCATGGCCTTTTTCCGCGGCAAACATGAGCGCGGTTTGTTTGCCTCGGCACCGCAAGTTGACATCTGCACCCGCCGCCAATAACAACTGCACTGTTCCGAGCGAATTCGAAGCGGCAGCAATCAACAGGGGCGAAAGTTTTGCTCGGTCGAGGGCATCGACTTCGGCACCATTCTTGAGCAGCAACTGCACGACGTCGGCATGCCCCGATTCTGCCGCCCACCCAAGGGCAGTGCGATGCATTTGAAACCCGCCCTCGCGGACCATAGCAACGCCACCTTCCCTGAAGACAAAGCTAAAGCCGCTATCACTATCTTGGACGTTATCATCCTTCACAGAAACGTCGGCTCCATTTTGCAAAAGTTGTGCAACAACCTCAGCGTTTCCATGCGCGGCAGCCAACATCAGGGGCGTAAAACCTGGGGACTCGGGTCGCGTGTCACGAATGTTGACGTCCACTCCCGCCTGCAGCACTTCACTCACTTTGGCCGCATCGCCCGATTGAGCCGCCAAAAACAAGCCTTCAGCGGACGAATTCTTGTGGTGTTCACTTGCCATTGCGATCTCAAGTAATTTAACAAGATTACATGCACTAGCCGGTTAGCCATTCAACGGCGTCATACAGTTGGCATTCATGATACCGGGATGGCTTGGCGAACCACAAGCAAATGCATCGAGATTTCCAGCACCACCGCATGGAAAACGACATGCTCAGGTGAAATTACTCAACCTTGCTACCGTGGAACCGATAAGTCACTTCACCAGCGTGGCCATTGGCAGCGTCCTTTTTAGGATCCATTGGCAGGTAGGTGCCTTGCGTGGAATTCAACAATTCGCGTTGAGAACGGAACTCCTCGCCACCTTGCCAAGCTGCGGCGCGGACGTATGTGCCATCCGACATGAGTATCCGCGCCCGCGTGTTATCGCGTAGGTAAATGGGAACGATTTCATCGCAGACGCGTTTGCGCAATTCTTCCGCTTCGATGGGAAACATCACTTCCACGCGGCGGTCAAAGTTACGCGGCATCCAGTCGGCACTGGAAAAGAAGACTTGAGCTTTCGCTCCCTCGCCAAAGATCAAAATGCGGCTGTGTTCCAGGAATCGATCCACGATGCTGCGAACGTGAATGGTTTCGGAAATTCCTTCCAGCCCAGGCCGCAGGCAGCAAATGCCGCGAATGATCAGCTCAATCGGCACACCTGCCTGGCTTGCTCGGTAAAGAGCCTCGATCGTTTCGCGATCCACAAGCGAGTTGAGCTTCGCGAAAATAAACGATTTCTTTCCCTCGCGGGCACGCTGCGCCTGCTCGTCGATGAGTTCCACCGTACGTCGATGCAAATCTTGCGGAGCGATGATCAACTTTTGCCACTCGTGGCCTTGCGAATAACCGGTAAGAAAATTGAACAATGCCGAGGCATCTTCGGCGAAAGCTCGATCAGCTGTGAACAGCCCCAAGTCCGTGTAAAGCCGAGCGGTGGTTGGGTTGTAGTTGCCCGTACTGAAATGGACATACCGGCGAACTTTCTTCCCTTCCTGCCGCACGACCATCGCCAGCTTGCAGTGTGTTTTCAAATCCATGAAGCCATACACCACGTGCACGCCGGCTCGTTCCATCTGGCGCGCCCAGATGATGTTGTTCGCCTCATCGAAGCGGGCCTTCAGTTCGACCAGCGCCGTGACCTGTTTGCCATTTTCAGCCGCTTGAATCAACGCCCGCACAATGGGACTGTCGCCACCGCTCGTGCGATATAGCGTCTGCTTAATGGCCAGCACGTTAGGATCTTCAGCCGCTTCTTGAATGAACTGCACCACCGGATCAAACGAGTCGAACGGATGATGCAGCAGAATATCACGTTGTGCGATCACATTGAAGATATTGTCGGCCCGGCGTAATTCGGTCGGCATCCGCGGAACAAAGGGAGCATCACGCAGAGTTTCTTTGTCTACCAGCCGAATCAATTCGCCCATGCAGGTGAGGTCCAGCATGCCGTTGATATGGTAAACGTCCGAGTAAAAGCGGCCGTCGACCTCATCGCGGACGTGCAGTTGCTCTTCATTGACCAGCATGGCCAACAGATCGGAACTCATCCCCGCTTGCACTTCCAGCCGCACCGCTTCGGAATGTTGCCGCACGCGCAGCTTGGATTCAATGGCCCGTAGCATGTCGTCGGATTCGTGCTCGAGTACGTCGATGTCCATGTCCCGAGTCATACGAAAACAGGCGTGATGCGAAATTTCATAACCGCCAAAGAGTTCGGGCAACTTCGCAGCCAACAACTCTTCGAGCATCACGTACTTGTTTTCGCCCGGTTGACCAACGTCGATGAATCGCGGTAATACGGTCGGCAATTGCACCACGGCAAAAATATCAGTCGGGCCGAAGCCACTCGCCCGATGCAACAAAGCGACCAGATAAAAACCGCGATTGTGAAACCGCGGACTAGGATGGCTCGGGTCAATCGCCATCGGCGTGAGCACCGGGAACGCCCGCTGCCGAAAGAATTCATTGACGGTCTTCCGTTGGGCTTTGTCTAAATCCTTCTCGGCGAGAATGTGGATGTTGTTCTGGGCCAACTCGGGCAGAATCGCATCGTTGAAGCAGCGATATTGCTCATCGACCATGCGTCGCGCGCGTTCCGAAATGCGCACCAATTGCGCGACCGGCGTCAGACCATCTGCGGTGATATCTTGTGGTGCCACGCCGCCAAAAGCTTGCTCGCGCAAACCTGCCACCCGCACCATAAAGAACTCGTCGAGGTTCGAGCTGAAGATCGACAAAAACTTCGCTCGCTCCAAGAGCGGATTGGACGATTCTTGCGCTTCTTCCAAGACGCGCGAGTTGAATTCCAACCAGCTCAACTCGCGGTTGATGAAATGCTCGGGAAGAAACAGCGAAGAATCAGTCATGGTGCGAAAACTTAGAGCAGCAATTTCAGACAGCACAAACGCTAGAGCGTGCCTCTGCAGTATAGCTTATTGAATCCGGCGAAACTGGGGGATTCAGGAGTATGCCGGCAAAAGATGGGGCCTAAATCGGCACTTGAACCGCATTGCGATTGTGGCGAACCGCGGGGCCGATGAGTTGGGCCATATCTTCGGCATCCAGAGCTTCCCGCTCAAGCAAGGCATTGGCGAGCACAGCGAGCTTTTCTTTATTTTCCGTCAACAACTCCGCCGCCCGGTCAGCGGCCGAGTGCAGAATCTTAGCAATTTCTTCATCAATGACCTGGGCAGTCCGCTCGCTAAACGTCCGCTGCTCGTGTGCCATTTCCCGACCCAAGAAGGGATGCTCCTCGCCATTGCTGTAGGCCACGGGCCCAATGCGTTCGCTCATGCCCCAACGTGTGACCATTTTGCGTGCGAGTTCAGTGGCTCGCTTGAGATCGTTCTCCGCACCGGCACTAAATTGCGAGAACTCCATCTTCTCGGCCGTGCGTCCTGCAAGGACCATGGTCAACATGGCCTGCATTTGACTTTGATTGGCATTGAATCGATCTTCTTCAGGAACCAACTGAGTCACACCAAGTGCCCGCCCTCGCGGAATGATCGTGACTTTGTGTACCGGTTCACAATCGGGCAACAGCCAAGCCACAAGCGCATGCCCCGATTCGTGGAAGGCTGTCACCTTCTTGTCTTCGGGAGTAAGAATGTCCTCGCGCATCGATCCCATTAAAACTTTATCACGCGCGTATTCAAAATCTTTGGGACCGACCTTGTCATTGTTTTGCCTTGTGGCCCACAACGCTGCCTCATTCACAAGATTACGAATGTCAGCGCCCGTAAGCCCCACCGTAGCCCGTGCAAGTTTGTCGAAGTCCACTTCCTCGGTCATGGGGACGTTCTTGCTGTGAAGTTCAAACAGCTCTTTGCGCCCCTTCACTGTGGGTCGATCCACGGTCACATGTCGATCAAACCGTCCCGGCCGCAACAGTGCCGGATCAAGCACGTCGGGACGATTCGTCGCAGCAAGCACGATCACCGTCGACGTGGGACTGAAGCCGTCCATTTCGCTCAAAATTTGGTTGAGTGTCTGCTCCCGTTCATCATGGCCACCACCCATACCTGCGCCACGCTGCCGCCCCACGGCATCAATTTCGTCGATGAAAAGGATCGCCGGCGAGTTTTCTTGAGCGGTCTTAAACATATCGCGCACCCGGCCCGCGCCGACGCCGACAAACAGTTGGATAAACTCAGAACCGTTGATCGAGAAAAACGGTACACCCGCTTCGCCCGCAACCGCCCGAGCGAGCAGCGTCTTGCCGGTTCCGGGAGGGCCCATCAACAACACCCCCTTGGGCACCTGGGCACCTAGTCGCTGGAACTTAGGAGCGTCTTTCAAATATTGAACAATCTCTTCGAGGTCTTTTTTCACGCCATCCAAGCCAGCCACGTCGTCGAAGGTGATTTTGCGATCACTCGCATCGTAACGCCGTGCTGGACTCTTGATGACGCCGCCCAACATCCCCCCGCCCATCATCTGGTCGCGCGTGCGGCGCATCATGTTCCAGGCGAACAGCACCAACAGACCAAGCCCCAGCAGCGACAAGAAAAAGAAAAGGTCGTCGTAATTCGCCGGGTTTTCCGCGCGGATCTCAATGCCTTTTGCTCGTAATTGAGCGAGCCATTCCTCACCGACTTGCGGCGGCAACGTGCTTTGGAATTTTTTGATGGGGGCCGGTTGCTTATCGGCGGCTACCGCGGGATTCGGAACTTCCACGGGCTCCTTAAATTCGCCGATCACATGCCGCGAAAGAATATTGATCTTCGCGACGTTACCCGCCTCGATTTGGTCGAGCAGTTGGCTGTAAGAGATCGAGGGCTCTGCTCCCCAACTGGAGAACAGTAGAAATACCGTGGCCATGCCCAACAACAGAAACACCAGCCATTGCGTGGGATTGCGCTGGGAACCAGAAGGTTTTGCGGTGTCGCCGTTTTTTTCTTTTTCAGCCATGAATTCACATGTGAGAGAATGAAGATCAATCGAGCCTCCTCATTCTAGGCGGGGCACGCGAGAATTTCGAGCGGGATCAACCGCGCTAGTTGAATCGCTTGATTTCGCCCTGCACTTTGCCTTCCTTGAAGGTCGCTTCCGCGATCTTTTTGCCCGTGTCATTGAACTCGGCCATGGGGCCATCAAGTTGGCCTGCCTTGAATTGAGCCTGTTGCCGCATTTGGCCGTTCTCGAAATATGTTGTCCGCTCACCTTCCACTTTGCCGTCGACGATGTTGGCTTTCACCTTGGGAGTCTTGCCGTCTTCATAATAAGTGACCCATTCCCCGTGCCGGATGCCGTTCTTAAAACTTTGCTTGCTCTCCAGCGTGCCATCCGCGCGGCGCACTTCAAAAGCCCCCTCAGGCTTACCCTTCTTAAAGGTAATGGTCTTACAAACCTCGCCCTTGGGATGCCAGTAGTTCCACTCCCCTTCCATCACTCCGCCAACGTAGTTCCCTTCGGCGAACTTCTGACCGTCCGGATAATATTCGACGTAAGGACCATCGTTCACGTAAGTATCGTCCGAAAGGATCGAGACATTACGCTCCGAGCGGAGCTTCCCATCCTCGTATTTATCCTCGACCTTCTGTTTACGAACTTCGCGTCCGGGGGGATCGGATTCCGGCTCATCAAGATACACGTCGTCCGATTTGGCTTCTTGCGCGGAAGCAGGAACGACCCAGGCAATTCCCAAACAGAGAATGCATACAAACGAAAAGAACTTCAACGCGGTCATGTATTTCATTCCAAGAATGTGATGAATTAAATTTGGCTATCAAGAGTTTAGCCCAAAGATGCTTGAGCAGACCCATTCAGTATGACATCTCCTTCGCGGCAGACCAATCGGTTGGTTGGCCGGGACGACGGGAAATTGCCTGCGAGGTCGAACCACCTATTCGGGCTGACGCGATTATGCGGGTCACAGCTGAATCTGCCAATTTGCGGGAAAACAGGCATCTTTCTCGACGACCAGAATTCCGTCCCGCAGCGAACAGAAATCGTTGATCTCGCAATCACCCTGATTACCGGGATTCACGATCTGTGCCCGCGCGCCAATCCGACAGTTTTTGTCGATGATCGCTTTCTCAACGAGCGCCCCTTCGCCGATCCCAATTGGGGTCCGCTCGCTATGCCGGGCGATGTCGTCGTCCGTTTCGTAAAAGTCGGCCCCCATGATGATCGAGTCGCGAATCGTCACGTTCCGGCCAATCTTGCAACGCAGGCCAATCACGCTATTCACAATATGCGCCCCCGGCTCGATGATCGAACCATCCGCCACGAGACTGCTTTCCACGGTTGCGCCATCAAACCGCGTCGGCGGTAAGAACCGTGGCCGCGAGTAAATTGGCGCCGACGGCGTGGTCAGCTCGTAAGGAGCATTCGGTCGCGTGAGTTGCAAGTTCGCTTCAAAGAACGAACGAATTGTGCCGATGTCCTCCCAGTAACCGTCAAACAGGTGCAGTTGGACTTTGTGTGACTCGATCGATTCAGGGAACACTTCTTTGCCAAAGTCGCGATGATGAGTTTCGTGCAACAATTCTGCCAAAACAGCGGCATTGAACACATAGATGCCCATGCTCGCCAAACAATCGCGGCCTTGGCTCTCGATGCCTTGCGCGTCGATCCACGCCGGATCGGTGCGCACGGAGTTGAGCAACTCCTCGGTCGTCGGCTTTTCGGCAAAACCAATGACTTTGCCCGTGTCGTCCGCCCGCATGATTCCCAGCGACGAGGCTTCGCTACTGTGAACCGGCTTGGTGGCGATCGTGATATCTGCCCCCGCATCGCGATGCGTTTTCAGCATTTCGCCGAAATTCATGCGATACAGCTGATCCCCCGACAGGATCACCACATATTTGATTCCTGGCTGTGTGAGGTAACGCAAGTTCTTCCGCACGGCGTCGGCGGTCCCTTGATACCAATCCGTTCCTTCAGTCATCGTTTGTTGAGCAGCGAGAATTTCGACGAACCCGCCACTGAAATTATCAAACCGGTACGTGCCCCGGATATGACGGTGTAAGCTCACCGACATGAACTGCGTGAGCACATAAATGCGGTTGAGTTGACTGTTGAGACAATTGGAAAGTGGAATATCGATCAAACGATATTTGCCAGCCAGCGGCACGGCGGGTTTGGAGCGATATTTCGTGAGTGGCATGAGGCGCGTTCCTTGCCCTCCACCCAACACAACAGCAATTGCATCACGCATGAAAAGGTAATCCTTTGTTTATCCACTAGCCGGTTGCGGCTTAGCGATCCTAGTTCTTCTAATCCTTAACCCTTGACCACAAAATTCACCATCCGCCCAGGGACGGCAATCACTTTCACAATTTGTTTCCCCGCGAGCAACTCGGCAACCTTCGCGTCAACACGAGCCGCTGCCTCCATCGCCGCGGCATCGGTCTCAGCCGGAATCGTGATCTTGCCACGCAGCTTACCATTAATCTGCACGGGGATTTCCAGTTCCGATTCGACGAGGAGTGATTCATCGTATGCTGGCCACGGCTCATACGCCAGGGTTTTCTCGTGCCCGAGTGCCTGCCACAATTCCTCCGCAATATGAGGGGCAAAAGGGGCCAACAGCAGCACCAGCGGCTCCATCGCAGCCCGCGGACGATGATCCAACTTTGTGAAGAAATTGCAAAACTCCATCATTCGGGCAATTGCCGTGTTGAACGACAGTTTAGCGATGTCCTCGGTCACGGCCTTAATCGTTTTGTGAAGCACTCGCTGCTGCTCGGTGGTCAAGGCATCGTCGCAAACCGCCGCGTTGAGCGTGTTTTGCTCGGCATGATCATCGAGAATCAACCGCCAGACACGGCTTAAAAACCCATGCACGCCGCTGACCCCTTCCATACTCCATGGCTTCGTCGCTTCTAAGGGCCCCATGAACATTTCATAGAGTCGCAATGAATCCGCACCATACTCCTTCACCACGAGATCAGGATTGATCACATTGCCGCGGCTCTTAGACATCTTCTCGTTGTTCTCGCCAAGAATCATTCCTTGATTCACGAGCTTCTTAAACGGCTCCGGCTCGGAAACCACGCCCCGGTCATAGAGCACCTTGTGCCAAAACCGCGAGTACAGCAGATGCAGTACCGCATGTTCGGCCCCGCCGATGTAGAGATCGACCGGCATCCACGCCTTCTCCACGGCTGGATCAATCGGAGCTTTGTCGTTCTTCGGATCGAGAAACCGCAAGTAATACCAGCAGCTTCCGGCCCACTGCGGCATCGTGTTCGTTTCGCGCTTGTACTTCACCCCATCGATCACGGGATAGAGCCATTCCTCAGGCGCTTTATCCAGCGGTGGCTCGGGTCGGCCATGCGGCTTAAAATCTTCCAGATGCGGCAGATCGACCGGCAATTCTGACTCAGCCACCGCACGAATGCGGCCCGTCGGTTTTCCGTCGGCGTCGAGCTCATGCAAAATTGGGAACGGTTCACCCCAGAATCGTTGACGACTAAACAGCCAATCACGTAATTTGTAATTGACCGCCTGCTTGCCAACGCCATGTGCTGATAACCAATCCGTAATCTTTTCTTTGAACTGCGTAGTCGTGAGCCCGTCAAACTTACCTGAATTGATGGCAACACCATTACCGGGAAAGACCTTATTACCCGCCAGTACGTCATCCCGATCGCTGGCGGTTTCGCCGGGATCAACAACGGCCTTAATCGTAATGTCATACTGCTTCGCAAACTCAAAGTCGCGCTCATCATGCGCCGGCACCGCCATAATTGCCCCCGTGCCATAGCTGATCAGCACATAGTCGGCAATCCAGATTGGCACCTTCTCGCCGTTCACGGGATTTATCGCATAACTCCCCGTGAACACGCCGGTTTTTTCTTTGGCGAGTTCCGTGCGGTCGAGGTCACTCTTCGCGGCCGCCTTTTCGCAATAAGCCTTCACCGCCGCCGCGTTCTCTGCCGTGGTCAGCTTCTCCACGAAGGGATGCTCCGGCGCGATCACCATATAAGTCGCGCCAAACAGCGTGTCAGGCCGCGTGGTGTAGATCCGCAGAAAATCATCTGCCGGCTTCCGTGAAAATGCTTGTCCACGGCGCTGCAACGTCACACTCGGCCAATTGGCAGACGGGCCAATATAAAAATCGACTTCCGCACCCGTGCTGCGTCCAATCCAATTCCGTTGCAGAGCTTTCACGCTCTCAGGCCAATCGACTAGTTCCAAGTCTTTTTCCAAGCGACTCGCGTAAGAAGTAATTCGCAACATCCATTGCCGCAGCGGCATTCGCACCACGGGATGGCTGCCGCGCTCGCTTTTACCGTCGATCACTTCTTCATTGGCCAGCACCGTGCCCAGCGCAGGGCACCAATTCACCGGCGCAAAACTCTGAAACGCTAGGCGATGCTCGTCTTGATAGGCCAGCACCGCGGCAGCACCCTCGTCGGCTACGTCCGAAGGGATCGGCAGTTCCGCAATTGGTCGTCCCTTTTGTTGTTCCTCATCAAACCACGTGTCGAACAGCTGCAAGAAAATCCATTGCGTCCAGCGGACATATTCCACGTCGGTGGTCGCCAGTTCGCGTGACCAGTCGTAGCTGAAACCGAGCATCTTCAATTGCCGACGGAACGTGGCGATGTTCTTCTCGGTTTGGATGCGGGGATGCTCCCCCGTTTTGATGGCATGCTCTTCCGCGGGCAATCCGAACGAATCGAAGCCCATCGGGTGAACGACGCTCTTGCCCTGCATCCGAGCCGCCCGGCAAACAATGTCGGTCGCCGTGTATCCTTCTGGATGCCCCACGTGCAAGCCGTCGCCACTCGGATAGGGGAACATGTCCAGCGCGTAGAGCTTTTCACCCTTTGGCATTCGCGGGGCGACAAACGTTTGGTGTTCCTCCCAATAGGCTTGCCACTTGGGTTCGACGACGGCGGGATTATAACGCGGCATGAGAAATGTCAGGCTGTAAAAAGGACGCAAGCGAGCCGGGTCACGGGCACAAACACGAAGTGTTGGTCGGACCCCAGTTCCAAGCAGCAAGAAAACCGCTAATTCTACAGCAATTAACGACTTGCGCGAACCGCACAGCCGTTGACGTTTGTCCGTTCCGCTAAGTACGATAACCAGTTTGCAGCCGCCTGTGCGGTGCCGACTGGGAATAGCGTCTGCCGACGGGATTTTAAGAAACATGGAAAAGAGCAAAGTTGCCATTGTCGGCCTGGGAACCGTTGGCTCGGGCGTTGCCAAGATTCTGCTCGAATTCGGCGACCGCACCGCCCGCCACGCCGGCCGCACCCTGTGGTTGGAGAAAGCCGTCGTTCGCGATCTCAAAAAAGCTCGCAACTGCGACCTCCCCGACGGCATTCTCACCGACGATTTAAACGAAGTGCTCGACGACCCCGAGATCGAAGTCGTCGCCCATTTGGTGGGGGGCATCGAACCGGCCCGCACGATCATGCTTCAACTGCTGGAACGCGGCAAAGACGTCGTCACGGCCAACAAAGCGTTGCTAGCGGAACATGGCCCCGAACTCTTCGATCGCGCCCGCGAGCTGGGCCGCTCGATAGCCTTTGAAGCCTCCGTGGCGGGTGGCATCCCCATCATCGCCAACATTGGCCAATGCCTGTCTGCAAATCAGATTGAATCCATGCAAGGGATTCTCAACGGCACGAGCAACTTCATTCTCACGAAGATGCACGAAGATGGAGCCGCTTACGCCGAGGTACTGGCCGAGGCCCAAAAGCTTGGCTATGCCGAAGCCGATCCCACGATGGACGTCGATGGCGCCGACGCGACCCAAAAGTTAGCCATCCTCGCACACCTTGCCTTTGGTGCCCGCGTCGATTGGCAAGACATCCCACGCTCGGGCATCGATACGCTCGACGTGGCCGACGTGCGTTACGCTCAAGAGATGGGCTACAAGATCAAGCTTCTCGCCGTAGCCAAACTCGTGGACGACGGTTTGGAACTACACGTTTCGCCCACGTTGGTGAAAGCTGGCACACCACTCGCCGAGGTGGGTGGCCCGTTCAATGCCATTCGCGTGGTGGGCGATGCCGTCGGGCCACTGCTCTTTTACGGTGCCGGCGCCGGCCAAATGCCAACAGCTTCTGCGGTCGTGGCCGACATGATCGACACCGCCGTGGGCCGCACCAAAATCACCTTCAAAACGCTGGAACTGTGGTCACGGCGCGAAGCCCGTGTGACACCCAACGATTACGCCCAAGCCAAAGGCCGCTTCTATTTGCGTGTGAACGTCGACGACCATCCCGGCGTGCTCGCCCAAATTACGACTGCCCTCGGCAAGCAAAAAGTTTCTATTTCGTCCGTGCTGCAACACGAAGCCGAACCCGGCAGCCAAGTCCTGCCACTCGTGATCATGACCCACGAAACCACCGCCGGTGCCGCCGCCAAAGCCTGCGAAGAAATCGCGGGACTAAGTTGTGTCAAAGGCGATTTGGTCCGCATGTGGGTCAGAGATTAGTTAACCACGAAGATACAAAGGACACAAAGACAGTTGAGTTGAAGTGAGTTCCTACGACCCCATAGCTGATGAGATAGAAAAAATTGCACATGAAGTGATTCAGGGTGCATTTCGAGTTCACAAAGCCCTGGGGCCTGGGTTACTTGAATCGGTTTATGAATCATGCCTATGTCATGAGTTGGCTAAGTCTAACTTAAAGTATGTAAGGCAAGCTGTACTACCAATTATCTACGACGATTTGGTGCTAGAATCTGGCTTACGTATCGATCTTTTGGTTGAGGATTGTGTGGTCATTGAACTGAAATCTTGTGAACAATTAATGCCACTGCACGAAGCGCAGTTATTGACCTATTTAAAACTATCGAAAAACCGTTTGGGACTTTTAATCAATTTTAATGTTCGTCTACTCAAAGACGGTCTCAAAAGAATAGTAATTTAATCTTCCTTTGTGACCTTCGTGCCTTAGTGGTTAATTAAATTATGAAATACGCGATCATCATCCCCGACGGTGCTGCCGACGAGCCGCAAGCTTCGCTTGATGGCCAGACGCCGCTCGAAGCCGCCAAGACACCCGCCATGGATGCCGTCGTGGCGTCGGGCGTGATCGCGCGGGCTTGTCACACTCCCAAAGTCCTCCCCGCGGGCTCCGAAGTCGGCAACATGAGTCTCTTGGGCTACGACCCGCTCACCAACTTCACGGGCCGTGCACCTATCGAAGCCGCTGCCCAAGGAATTGAGCTCTCGCCGGACGATTGGGCCATTCGCTGTAATCTTGTCACGGTCCAAGACCAGATCATGAAAAGCTTTACGGCCGGCCATATCACGACCGAAGAAGCGACCGAACTCTTGGCCACGGCTCAAGAAAAACTGGGCGGCAACGGTTTGGAGTTTGTTCCCGGCGTGAGCTATCGCAACCTGCTGATTTGGCGGGGCAAACAGCGTCCTGCCCCGTTCACGATGGAAATGCGAGCCACTCCGCCCCACGATCTCACCGACAAATCGGTCCTCGACAATTTCCCCCGCGGCCCTGGCAGCACAGTCCTCAACGAATTGATGACCGAAACAATCGCGCTGTTCGCCGATCATCCGGTGAACAAACGCCGCCTTGCTGCGGGTAAGCCTCCTGCAACGAATGTCTGGCTCTGGGGCATCGGCAAGGCGCCCAAGTTGGCTCCGTTCACCGAAGCCTATGGCCCACGTGGCGCAATGATCACCGCCGTCGACCTACTGCGTGGTTTGGCCGCTTTGGTCGGGTGGCAACGCATCGAAGTCCCCGGCGCCACCGGCTACACCGACACCGATTACGCCGCCAAAGGCCGCTATGCGATCGACTCCCTCAAGGAAATCGATCTGATTTGCGTCCACGTCGAAGCCCCCGACGAATCGTCGCACGAAGGGGACTGCGGCAAGAAAGTCAAATCGCTCGAAGAGATCGACACCCACGTCGTGGGCCCACTCGTCGACGCCTTGAAGTCCTACGGCGACTACCGCCTGATGATCTCCCCCGATCATCCCACGTACCTCAGCACCAAAACACACACCCACGGCAACGTCCCCGTCGCCATGGCCGGCACTGGCATCGAGGCCGACGAGTTCACCACCTACGGCGACACCAACGCCGCCCAATCCTCGCTCGCCTTCGACGAAGGCTGGCGCACAATGGGCTGGTTCATCAAAAAATAACCACAAAGACACAATGATCACAAAGTAGAGATTTCAGATTTTGATAATTTGCAGTTAATTCTTCTTCGTGCGCTTTGTGCCTTCGTGGTAACAAACATTCTCCACTCCGTATTACACAATCCGAAATCAAACATGGGCATCATCGTTCAAAAATTTGGCGGCACCAGCGTTGGCACACCTGAAAAAATCATGGCTGCCGCGCGCAAGGCCATCCGCTCCCAGCAGCAAGGTCATCAAGTCGTGATGGTCGTGAGTGCCATGGGCAAGAACACCGACGTGCTTGTCGATCTTGCCGGGCAAATCTCCACGAATCCCTCGGCGCGTGAAATGGACATGCTCCTTTCCACCGGCGAGCAAGTGAGCGTGGCACTCATGGCGATGGCAATTCATGAACTCGGCAGCAAGGCCGTGAGCCTTACCGGTGGGCAAATCGGCATCAAGACCGACAGCTCGCACACCAAGGCTCGCATTCAGTCGATCTCCACCGACCGCATGCGTAAGCATCTCGATGACGGCAACATCGTTATCGCCGCGGGATTCCAGGGCATCGACGATGATTACAACATCACCACTCTCGGCCGCGGTGGGAGCGACACAACCGCCGTGGCCCTTGCCGCCGTGCTGAAGGCCGACGCTTGCCAGATTTACACCGACGTCGACGGCGTGTTCACGACCGATCCGCGCATCGTCGCCGAAGCCCGCAAGATGGATCAAGTCAGCCACGATGAAATACTGGAACTCGCCAGCCTTGGTGCCGGCGTCATGCACAGCCGTTCCATCGAATTCGGCAAGAAATTCGGCGTGCCGATTCACGTCTGCAACAGCGCGAGCTTCAGCGACGAGCCCGGCACAATCATCGGCCTGCATCCCGAAAGTTTGGATCGTCCGGTGAGCGGTGCGGCTCTCACCAAGAATGAGGCTTGGATCACCATCAGCAACGTTCCCGATCAGCCGGGCACGATGGATATGGTCTTCTCGCTGATCGGCAAAGTGAACGTTGCGGTCGACATGATCGTGCAGAACGTCGGCGAAGGGGGCAAAGCCGAGATTTCCTTCACCGTGCTCGAAACCGATTTGCCCGCCACATTGAAAGCCGTAGAACAGGCCGCCAAAGAATTGGGAGCGGAAGTCACCCATCAAGCCGATGTGTCAAAGGTTTCCATCGTTGGCCTCGGCATGGCCACACAAACGGGCGTGGCCGACCGCATGTTCCGCGCCTTGGCCGACGAGAAGGTCAACATCCTGGCGATCACCACCAGCCAAATCAAAATCTCGGCCCTCGTGAAACGCGAACAAGCGATGCAAGCCTTGCGGGCCGTGCATAGCGAATTCGAACTTGAAAAGACCCCCAAGGATCGCGCGGCCTTCGGCGACAAACCGTCGACCACGGGCCAGCAAAACGCCATCGACATCGTGGCTCGCCTGCAACGGATGGAAGACCTCACCATCGAAAGCGTTCAACTCGACGAATCGCAAGGTCGCATCACGATATCACAAGTCCCCGACAAGCCCGGCATCGCCGCGGAAGTTTTTGAAGCGGTCGCCGCCGAAGACATCATGGTCGACATGATCGTGCAAGGCACGGGCCGCGATGGTCAAGCGAATTTGAGCTTCACCGTGCCCAGCCAGTCGGTGGCAGCAGCATCGGAGGTCGTCACCAAAATCGCCGACCAACTCGAATGCGGGCCGGTCACCACCGCTTCACAAATCGCGATTCTGTCGGTCTTCGGCATCGGCATCCGCACGCACACGGGAGTGGGAGTTCGCACCTTCCAGGCACTCTCCAAGGCGGGGATCAACGTCGAAATGGTCGGCACCAGCGAAATGCGCGTCAACATAGTCGTCGCCGCCGACAAGGGTGAAGATGGCCTCAAAGCCCTCCAAACCGCCTTCGCCGACGTACTGGGTTAGCAATACGATTCCGTGTTAGCCGCGACGAGTTGCGAAGCAACGCAGAGCGCGCCTACACATTACTGACCACCACTATTCGAGATATCCGTCAGAACATCCTCGGCCACGTAGATTGGCAGCGGCGGATCGCAACTCACCGCCACGGCAATCGCGTCACTCGGTCGGGAATCGATCTCGATGAGTTCCCCATCCTGCCTCACGCGGAGCTGCGCGTAGTAGGTGTGATCCTTGAGCTCGTTGATGATCACATCCTGAAATTCCCCGCCCATACTCTCGACGGTGTTCACCACCAAATCATGGGTCAGCGGCCGCGGGGCTTCGATGCCATTCACGCGACGGTTGATGCTCATCGCCTCGAACATGCCGATCAAAATCGGGAAGGTGCGAGTCCCTTCAATCTCACGCAGCCAGATCACCTGCTCAGCGGTGACCTCGCTGATAATGATTCGCGACAATTCCATGGCGACTGGCATCGGTCAACTCCAACGAAAAACTTCGTGGTTAATAGTCCTGCTTAAATTATAAGGCTCACGGCACTCCATGCCAGAGTTGCGTGCAAATCGTGTGACTTCTCACGCCAACTTCGCCAGCGCGGCTTCCACCGACTCAAGTTGCTCGCGTACTTCCGTCAATTTGCTCCGCTGCTCGTCGACGACGTTCGCCGGGGCACGGCTCACAAAATTCTCGTTCGAGAGCTTCGCGTTGAGCGAATCCACGAACTTCGCCAGATTGTCGCGTTCCTTTTCCAACCGGGTCCGTTCCGCCGTCACGTCGAAAAACGCGCTAATATCGACGTGGACTTCCATGCCTTCGAGCGGCTTACTGGCCACGCGTTCCGGCGGAGTCACGTCGGCACCCCAGGCGGTCGCCGCGGCGTGCGCCATCGAAAGAAAGTAGGGCTCCATCGGTTTCAAGAGTTTTACCGTCTCGGCATCGCACTTTACCGAAAACTGAATCGGCTCGCGCGGCGGGATATTTTTCTCCTGGCGGATGTTCCGCACGGCCCCCATCACGGTCTGGAATTTCGCAAACTGCGCCTCGATCGTTTTGTCGATCCACTGCGCATCCGCTTCAGGCCACTCCGCAACGCAAATACTCTCCGCGGGGCGGTCCTGCTTCAGCAGGCCGCGATTCGGCGCCGCCTGATTCAACAGATGCCAAACTTCCTCAGTCAAAAACGGCGTCATCGGATGCAACAACCGCAACAACGTATCCAGCGCGTGAGCCAGCACCCGCTGCGCGACGGCACGTTGCTCAAGAACGGCAAACCGCGCCTTCGTCATTTCCACATAGAAGCTGCAGAACTCATCCCAAGCAAAGCCATACAGCGAACGCGCCGCATCGGCAAAACGATATTCCCCGAGCGCCTTCGTCACTTCGTCGGTCACCGTCGCGAGCCGCGATAACAGCCAGCGATCTTCGAGTAATAAATCTCCGGGCGCTGACGCTGACGGCTCGCCGCCTTCTAGATTCATCAACGCGAACCGCGAGGCGTTCCACAACTTGTTGCAGAAGTTGCGACCCAACTCAAACCGTTCGCTCACCACCGCCCCGCGCGGCAGCTTTTGATCGTCTTCGGTGCCGTGCGATTGCGACCACTGCGTGCCGAACGGCCGGTGGCATTTGTCGCACTCGATCCGCGGCAACGTGCGGTTCTTTTTCGTTTGGGCAATCAACGACTGGCAATGCGGGCATTCAAACTCCACCGGCATGCGGACGTCTTGCGTCTCGGTCGTCAGATACGCCAGCCCAAACCGCAGCGAATCGGCCCCGAACTTTTCGATCACGTCCAAGGGATCGACGCCGTTCCCCTTCGACTTCGACATCGTTTCGCCGAAACCATCGAGAATCTTCGGATGAATGAAGACCTCGGGAAAGGGCACTTCACCCATGTTGTAAAGACCAGCCAGCACCATCCGCGCGACCCACAGCGTGATAATATCACGCGAAGTGATCAGCGTGCTCGTGGGATAAAACTTCGCAAGCTCCGGTGTTTGTTCCGGCCAGCCAAGCGTCGAGTGCGGCCATAAGGCGGACGAGAACCAGGTGTCGAGAACTTCGTCATCTTTCTCTAATGACCTAATTACATCGGCAAGATTATTCGTCGCCTCTGTTGCTGCTGGAAAGCTTGGCAAAAGCACACCATAAGTTGGTCCCGCATTAAAGTCAGTTGTGAATTTCTTAATTCCATCAAAGAACTGATCTACGCGATTCGAATGCGTGCAAATGCGGATGTCGGACTTGCTCCCAAAGTTGAGACCTTCTTGAACTTGGATGAAATATTCGTCGGGGTTGAATCCCGCTGCAATGCATGCCTTTTCAAGTAATTTAGCTGCTTCTTGTTTATCATTTTTCCAGTTATCTACATCATCAATGGCAACCAGTGCATGCCACACTGGTATCCGATGTCCCCACCAAAGTTGTCGACCCACTGGCCAATCGCGTTTTTCACTGAGCCAATCCAGATACGTTTTCTTGTAACGCTCGGGAATAATCTTTACACGCCCGTCCGATACTGCGTCCATCGCCGATTGCGCGAGCTCGTCCATCTTCACGAACCACTGATCGGCCAGATACGGCTCGATCGGCGTCTTGCTACGATCGCTGTGGGCTAGATCGATGTCACGATCTTCGATTTCCACACAAAGCTCGGCTGCTTCCATGTCGGCAACCACTGCCTCGCGGGCTTTCTTCATCGTCAGGCCGCGATACTTCTCCGGCACGCTGTCGTTGAGCGAGCCGTCGGTGTTCATAATGTTGCGTATATCGATCGACTGATTGCGTTGCCACACCTGGTAGTCGTTCTCGTCGTGTGCGGGGGTGATCTTCACACAGCCTGAACCCAGTTCCGGCTTCGCCCATTCGTCGGCGATGAGCGGAATCTTGCGACCTGTAAGCGGTAGCTCCAACATCACGCCGCGTTTGGCCATGTCGCGAAGTTTTTCGAGTTGCGGCAGCATCTTCGTGCGGCGTTCCAAAAGCAGCGTCGCTTGCTCTTCGAGTTCCCCTTTTTCCTTCGCGCTGGCAGCGATAATCTTTTCGCGCAGTTCGGCACTCACTTTGTCGAAAGCCTTCGCCGGATCGGGATGCACCGCCACGGCCGTATCGCCGAGCATTGTCTCGGGTCGCGTGGTGGCAATCGTCACATGCGTTGGTTCCCCCGGCCGAGGATCAATGACCGGATAATTAAAGTGCCAGAAGTGGCCCTTGGTGGCTTCGTGGAAGACTTCGTCGTCGCTCACCGCGGTTTGCAGGAATGTGTCCCAATTCACCAACCGCTTGCCACGATAGATTTTGTTGTCGGCGAACAACTTGAAGAACGTCTCGCGCACCGCGCGGGCGCATTGATCGTCGAGCGTGAACCGCAGCCGTTCCCAGTCGCAACTCGCGCCCAGTTGTTTCAGCTGCGAAAGGATCCGCTGCTCGTATTGTTTCTTCCAATCCCAAATCCGCTCGACGAGCTTCTCGCGACCCAGATCGTGCCGCGTGAGTTTTTCCTCTTCAAACAACCGGCGTTCCACCACGGCCTGCGTGGCGATCCCCGCGTGATCGGTCCCCGGCATCCACAGCACGTTGTAGCCCTGCATCCGCTTCATGCGGCACAAAATATCTTGCAGCGTGTTGTTGAGCGCGTGCCCCAAATGCAAGGCCCCCGTCACATTCGGCGGCGGGATCACCACGCAATAGGGCGGCCGTGGATCGTCAGCCACGGCATGAAAATAGCCTTGGCTTTCCCAATAGGGATACCACTTGGCTTGAGCCGCAGAGTGATCGTACTGGGCGGGAAGTTCAGACAACGAGGGGGGATTCGGATTCGACATCAGAGGCTTAGACACAATCGAGAAAACAACGGTTCAGCGCAACAAAAAGGCCATTGTCCCATCACTTTCGCAGCGAGACAATGGCCTATTTCCGTTGGCAATCTATGCAATTCCCTCGCTTGCATCCAAGGATATTAACCACAAAGACACGAAGAGCACTAAGTAGCAAATTATTCGTGGTATTCGTGTCGATTCGTGGTTACCCTCTTCGTGTCCTTTGTGCCTTTGTGGTTACCCTGACCGCGCTAACGACAACCAAGCGTCGTCGCGATCGTCACCGGATAGTATCGTCCCTCGACGATGTGCCACAGATTCCCCCCGACGTGCAGCACCGCCACGCGGCGATTCCCATGCCATTCCCAGCGCTCGCCGGTCGCCAAATCAAACACTCGGGCCGATGACGGATAACGCAGCAACTCCCAAACGCCCTTGCCGTTGAGTTGTACCGCGGCGCTGCGTCCTACGTTATCGAGTTGCTTCAACAGTCCCGGGGCACGTTCGTTCAACATGCGGGCTTGCATTTCGGGCGATAGTTGCAGATCGAAGGCCGTGGTTGGCATGACGGTCCCTTCGCCGAACGCGAATTCAAATCCGCCCCCCTTTTTGGCCAGCCCCCAAGCGCGCTCGCCGAGTTGCTCATTGTAATAGTTGTAAACCAATCCGGGCTTGATCTCCGCGGGCGTGACCCGCACAAGCTCCACGGTTTCCAAATTGGGATGCAGCCGGTAAACGCCCGTGTGATCCTCCGCGGAAGCCACTTGAGCCACCGCAGCCTTAGAACTCAACAGCTGCACTAACAACATCATCCAAAAAGCGAACGTCTTCATAAGAACCCCTCGGACCATACATGCGAAACGACCCTCAAATATAGATCACGGTTAGCCGGCAGCGTCCCGCTGCCGTGCACGCCGCTGCCGTCAATCCAATTCGCCCCCAAACCCGCTGCTAGCAGCCCAATTTGGCCCATCTTCTGGCCTGCATCATTCTGCGGTGATTTGGTAAGCTTCGCCGCTATTTTTCGCGCTCGGCGTCGCTTCGCGGCACCGCGCGGTTAACTGGATTTTTCGCCACATGCTCAAAGCGCTTGAACTCAACGGCTTCAAAAGCTTCGCCGATCGCACGCGGCTGGAGTTCCATAACGGCATTACGGGCGTTGTGGGGCCTAACGGTTCGGGCAAGTCGAACGTCGTCGACGCGATCAAGTGGGTGCTGGGCAATCAAAGCCCCAAGGCGCTGCGCGGCAGCGAAATGACCGACGTCATCTTTGGCGGCTCGCGTTCACGCAAACAGAGCAATGCCGCCGAAGTGACGCTGTCGTTCGACAACAGCACCGGTGTGCTCAACGTCGACGATGCCGAAGTCCATGTCACCCGCCGCGTGTATCGCAGCGGCGAAGCCGAATACCTGATCAATCGTCAGGTTTGCCGCCTGAAAGATATTCGCGAAATTTTCGCGGGAATCGGCGTCACCACCGGCGCCTACAGCATCATCGAACAAGGACGCGTCGATGCCCTGCTGCAATCTTCGCCCAAAGAACGCCGCCTCATCTTTGAAGAAGCCGCGGGGGTGAGCCGCTTCAAACTCAAACGTCAAGAAGCCGCACGGCGACTGGAACGCATCGAACAAAATCTGCTGCGGCTCTCGGACATCGTCGAAGAACTCGAATCCCGCTTACGCACGGTTCGTTCTCAAGCCGGCAAGGCGCGTAAATACAAAGAACACTCTGACCGTTTGCGCCAGCTGCGTATCCAATTAGGCCTTGCTGATTGGCGCAAACTGACGACCGCGCTCACCGAGCAAAATCAGCAGACTGAATCACTGCGTATTGCCGTTAACTCGGCCCGAGAAAACGCGGCTGCGCGGGAAGCCGAATTGCAGGCCGTCGAGCATGCCATCGACCAATGGCAACGCGAGTCCCAAGAAGCCGGGGCCAAAGCGGCCGCGGTTCGCGAGCGTATTGCCCAATGCGAATCGACCCGCCGCAGCCAACTCGCCCGGATTGATGAGCTGGAACAAGAAACCGAACGGCTCGAGCGCCAGCTCTTGGCGATGACGTCCAAAGCCGGCAACGCTCAGCAAATGGTGTCGGAAAACACCGAGCAACTTCAAGCCGCGGAAAGCCAATTTGCGGAACTCGACGTACAAGCCCGGCAGCAACAAGCGGAACTCGATTTGGCCCAGGCGGCCCTCGCCCAATGCCGGGGCGATTTGGAAAAATGCCGTACCGATCACACCCAAGCCTTTCGCGATGCCACGCAGCTGGAACACCGCATCCAGATTATCGAAGCGCAACGCCAATCAGCCGTCGCGACCGGTGAACGCTTCCGCCAGCAGGTCGAACAAACCCGCCAAGCCAAAGCCGAGATTCTCGAACGCTTCACCACGGCCAACGACCAGCTTCGCATTCAAGAAGCTGCTGCGGAACAATCACAGCGGACGTTGGAACTCGCCCAAGCCAAGCTACGCGAACACCGCACACAGTTGACCAAAGCCCAGGCCCAGTTCGCCGAACTGAATGGCCGACTCACGGGCGCTCGTGAACGCGCTTCAGTCCTTGAAGAACTCGAACGCCAACTCGACGGTTTGAGCGCAGGAACCAAAGAAGTTTTGCGGCTCGCCCGCACCGAACCCCATGGTCCCTTCGGACAAGTCCACGGGATCGTGGCCGACTTGTTGCACGTCGACGCCGACACGGCCTCCTTGGTAGAAATCGCGCTGGGCGATCGTGCGAATTGTCTCGTTATTGAGAAAGTCGATCCACGCTTGGTCAATATGGCTGAGAACGAGTGGGCCGGGCGCACGAGCTTTTTGCGGCTTGATGTTCCGCTGGTCGCCAGTGCGGTTGATCGGATTGATCTTTCCAACGAACCGGGCGTCATGGGCCGAGCCGACCAATTCGTCGAAATCGCGGCAGAGCTGGCCCCTCTCACGCGACGGCTACTGGGCCGGCATTGGTTTGTGGATTCGCTCAAAACCGCATTTCAACTGGCCGGTGGTATTGGCCGTGGTTTGAACTTTGTCACAGTTGTCGGAGAAGTCGTATCGGCGGACGGAACGCTGACCGTCGGCCCACGACAATCGTCGTCGGGCTTGCTTTCGCGCCGTAGCGAATTGCGGGCCCTCGTCGATGAAATCCGCGACATGGAACACAAGATCGACGAGCAACGCACCAATTGTTCGCACCTGGAAAAAACGCTGCACGACGACGAGCAATCGCTGACCGAACTTACCAAACAGCACGACCGGACGTCGCAGACGACCAACGAAACTCGTCTGAAGGTTGCTTCTGCCCGTGAGCGACTCGACCGTGCCACCGAGGAGTTAAATTCCGCAGAAGCCGAGTTGCGTTTGCACGATGAGCAAGCGACCTCCGAAGACAATGAACTCACCGATATTCGCGGTCAACTCAAGCAGCGTCAGACGGATCTGGAAAATTTCCAAAAGCAGCTTGAGCTGCGCACCGAACAGGGTTCCCGTTTGGAAGAACAACTCGCCTCGCTTCAACCGAGCGTCACCGATGTTCGCGTAGCCCTCGCTCGCAGCGAACAACGGCGCGATGGCCTCCGTCGGCAGATGGAACAATTGCACCGCGATCACGCCGAGCACGACCGTGCCTTGGAAGAAACTCGGCAACGCTCGGTCGATTGCCGCACACAGCGAACCCAATTGCAACAATCGGTTCTCGAACACACGACCGAACTCGCCGAACTTTACGCAGCCAAAGATCAACTCACCACGGGCCTCACCGATTGGTCCGCCAAGCACGAAGACCTTCGCAAACAACGCACGACCGCCAGTCGCAACGTCGAGGGTTTGCGCTCGCAGCTTCTCGAAAACCAATCCAAGTTACAGCAACTTGATCACAAACTTCAGCAACAAGAGCATCAACGCAAAGAACTGGCCGAGCGGCTCAAAGAAGATTATCAAATCGAGCTGGCTGTGATGGCTGTGACCGAACCCCCGGTCGAAATCACCGGTCGCGACGAAATGGAAAAAGAAATCCGAACACTCCGCGACCAACTTTCCGGCATAGGCCCCGTGAGTCTCGACGCCCTCACCGAACTGGAAGCCATTGAAGAGCGGCATTCGTCGCTCGCCAAGCAGTACATCGATCTCAAGACCGCCAAAGCGAAGCTCGAACAGCTCGTCGTGAGCATCAATTCCGAAAGCCGCGATATCTTCGTGAAAACGCTCGACGTGATCCGCGGGCATTTCCAGGAACTTTACCGCAATCTGTTTGGCGGTGGCGAAGCTGATATCATCGTCGAAGAAAGCGAAACCGATGACGTGCTCGAATGCGGCATCGAGATCATCGCTCGCCCCCCCGGCAAGCAGCCACGCAGTATCTCGCTGCTATCAGGTGGTGAACGAACAATGACGTGCGTCGCGTTGTTGCTAGCAATCTTCCGCAGTCGCCCCACCCCATTCTGCGTGTTGGACGAAGTCGACGCCGCGCTCGACGAAGCGAACATCGACCGCTTTGTGGAGGTCTTGAAGCAGTTCATGGCCAACACACAGTTTATCGTCGTCACACACAGCAAGCGGACGATGTCCTGCGCCGACACGCTCTATGGCATTACCATGCAAGAATCTGGCATATCGAAACGCGTATCGGTCCGCTTCGAGGATGTCCGCTCCGACGGTTCGATCGTCACCAGCCAAGCGGCGTAAATTTTTTCTTAGGCGCGTTGCAACGCTTCCTACAGAACCTGTAGCCGCGCCGATTTGCGGCCATTTTCTCGATTGGTTCTTAAACTTCCAGCATCGATTCCCTGGGCACGACGCACAGGATCGACACCTTCTTTACAGCCCGTACAACCGGTTGTCTCACCTTGAATAGAGAAAGTTTCTAAAGTCGGACCCCCGTTTGAATCGAAACTATCCTTCGGAAGGATTGTTCTGGCTGAACGAAATACAATCAGCCAGTCAGAATGATCCACGCAGGGGGGAGCCTGCCAAATCCGGGATCATGTAATCGCGCAAGCGATTGCACCCACCTACCTTACGAGTAGCGGTACGCTCTCTCCACGCCAAGACATATTTGCCGCTCCAAAGGGAGCGCAAGTGTTGGAAGTTTTGCGCGATCGTAACGATTGGAATCACTGTTAACTACAGTCTCCAATTTAACGAATTTTGCCAATCTTCCAGTGCTTGCACTGCCGATGGAACACCATGGCGGAGAGGATCAGAAGGACCTGAGCCAACCCTACATGCGATTTTAGTATCCCGACCCAGGTGTGCACAGAACACCGTACTGGCCGAAGGGAAGCCGACGCCAGGCTGTTGCACGCAAACGGGATGCGCGGCTATCGGGCAAGTGCCCATAGCGCGACAAGATGCGTTAACGCGAGACTATATTGGAGTACCCGTGATGAAGGTCTTTACAACTGGTCAGGTCGCCAAGATCTGCAAAGTGGCCCCGCGCACGGTCAGCAAATGGTTTGACTCAGGGCGATTAAAGGGCTATCGAATCCCCGGTTCCCAGGACCGTCGGATTCCCCGTGAATACTTGATCCGCTTCCTCAAAGAGCATGGCATGCCTTTGGGCGATCTCGAAGACGAAGCGATGGCCAAGGTTCTGATTGTCGCCCAGGACCAAGTGCTGATCGAAAACCTAAAGCGTGAACTGCCTGTGGAACGAGCTTTCCGCACCTCCACCGCCGCGAGCGGTTTCGAGGCCGGCATCCAAGCCGAAAGCTTCCACCCCGACTGCATCATCGTCGATTTCTCGATTGGTCAGCTCGAGGCCCTGCAGATTTGCCAAAACTTGCGTCGCTCAAGCGACTTTGCTGAAACCATTCTGATTGCCTTGTTGCCCGATGACGGCACCACGGCAAGCTTCGACCGCTCAAGCATTAATGAGACGTTCAAGAAGCCTTTCGATGCCGCCCTGTTGGCCGAAAGACTCCGCACGCTCATCGGTGCCAAGAAAGAGTTGGTCTAAGAAATCAATTGCTTCCCAGATCAACCGGTCCCTCGCGGCCGGTTGATCTATTTATGTCACACATCCGCTCAAGCGGTTCATATAGCAAGATAGGGGCTGTTGAACGATTCAACTGCCGGGCGACGGAAAACTCCCGTTAAAGTCGTCCTCCCCGCACATAAGCCTCGCCACTGGAAACGGTGGCGAGGTTTTTTTGTTGCGCGAATTCATGTTGAAAGTCCCTAGCCGGAGCACAACGTGCTCCGGGTAATGCCAAGAATCTTATCCCGGACCGCGTTGCGGCTCCGGCTAACGCAGATGTGACTTCTCTCTAGGACCGCGTTACAATATCAGCATGAGCACATCCATCGAAAATCTCGTCACGCTCACCGAACTCTCTACCGATCTGGAAGCCGCGATGATTATCGCGGCCTTGGAACGCGAAGGGATTGAAGCCTTCATGAAAGGCGAATACACCGCAGGCTTCCGGGCTGAGGCCCCCAGTTGGCCCAAAGTCGAAGTCAGAGAATCGGACTACGAGCGCGCAAGAGCGATTCTCGACGCGATGAATCCACATCATGACGAGACACCTGTCGACGAAAGCGAAGTCACCACCGATTCGCCATTCCGAAAATTTATCCTCAGACTGGCTGCCATTGGCTTGGTGATCACGATTGGCTGGTACGGCATCTCACTTATTCTGACACTTTTACAAATACTCTCTTCTCTTGCGTACTCACTGGCCTAAGCCATGACTGACCTAACCCACTTCGATGAAACGGGCGCGAGCCGGATGGTCGATGTCGGCGAAAAACCTGTCACCAAACGCATTGCGCGAGCTAGTGGGCTGATTCGCATGCAGCCCGCCACGCGGCAACTGATCACGGATAAAAAATTATCCAAGGGCGATGTGCTCGAAGTTGCTCGGCTGGCCGGTATTATGGCGGCTAAGCGAACTGACGAACTCATTCCGCTCTGCCATTCGCTCCCCCTTGATGCCGTGCGTATCGATTTCAGTGAGAACGGCAACGACGCCCTAAAAATCGAAGCCACAGTCGAAGTGACCGCCAAAACAGGCGTCGAAATGGAAGCCCTCACGGCGGTGAGCGTCGCGGCGCTCACGATTTACGACATGTGCAAAGCCGTCGACCGCGCAATGCGGATCGAGCAAATCCAACTCGAAGAAAAATCCGGCGGTCGCAGCGGCCACTTCATACGTTAGCCGGCATCGTCCCGATGCCGTTCAAGATCGGCAGTGGGACACTGCCGGCTAACCGGGCTTTCGCTATAATGGCGACTCATGTCTCATCGCCTATCTCGGAGTTCCGCCATGCTTCGCTTCACTCTTTGTGCCTTTGTGTCCTTTGTGGTTTTAGCCTCAAGTCATGCCGCTGAGTTACCAACCTCAACCCCCGACGCCGAAGGCCTGTCGGCCGAGAAACTGGCCGAAGTCGGCAAGATCATGAACAAACAGATCGACGAGCACAAAATCGCTGGGGGGATCGTGCTCATCGCCAAGAACGGCAAGCTGGTCTTCCAAGAACCCTACGGCGTAATGGACCTCGAAACAAAAAAGCCCATTGCTCCCGACACGATCTTTCGCATCTACTCGATGAGCAAAGCCATCACGTCGGCCGCCGCGCTGATCTTGCACGATGAAGGCAAGCTCGATCTTGATGCGCCCGTATCAAAATACCTGCCCGAATTTGCCGAGCTCCAAGTCTTCGACGGCGACAACGTCCGTCCCGTCGAGCGTGAGATGACCGTAAAACAGCTCTTCACGCACACCTCGGGGATCGTCTACGGCGCACCAGGGGGTAGTCCCACGGAAAGCTTGTTCGAAGTCACCGACGCGCTCGATTTCAATTCCGACCTGGAGTTGATGACCAAAAAACTTGGCCAGATCCCACTGCCTTTTGAACCGGGTACCAAATGGCAGTACGGAGCGGGGATCGACGTGCTCGGTCGCGTTGTGGAAGTGGCTTCCGGACAGCCGCTCGATGAATTTTTTGAGGAGCGGATCTTCAAACCCTTGGGAATAACCGACACCGGGTTCTATGTCCCAGAGGACAAACGCGAACGCTTCGCCACGAATTACTATGCCGACGGCAAGGGCCGCATGATTATTAAAGACGATCCCCAACGGAGCGGCTACCTTCACAAGCCCGGGCTCTTGTCCGGAGGTGGCGGCCTCGTGGGAACGGCTTCCGACTACATGCGGTTCCTGATGATGATTGCCGGCGACGGCGAATTCCACGGCCAGCGAATCCTCAAACCCGAAACGGTCGAACTCATGCGGACCGACCAAGTCCCCAAGCTCGCCGGTTGGGTCAAATTTGGCGAAGAAGAACGCACGGGAGTCGGCTACGGCTTGGGCTTCTCGGTGACGACTGAAGCTCACAAATCGAACGCCCACGCCAAGAAAAATGAATACGGCTGGGGCGGCGCGGCGAGCACCCACTATTGGCTCTCCCCCGATGATGACCTCATCGTGGTGACGATGGAACAGCGCGTGCCGTATTCCCCGGAGACGGAGGAGAAACTCAAACCGGTGATTTATGGGGCGGTGGAAGAGTAGATACGTACGATTTATTTCAAGTGTTAGCCGGCAGTGTCCCACTGCCGATAGTTCCTATTGCGGCACAACCACTACTCGGCATCGGGACGATACCGGCTAACGAGTGCCGATGTCGCTGGCAATCGCTTCCGCGTTTACTTCCCCCGTGATATCCACAAACCGGCATTCGCACAAACTGCGGAACCAAGTTCCCTGCCGTTTCGCAAATCGCCGTGTGCGGGTTTTGATCTTCGCCACCATCGCATCGTAATCGCCGCCGCTGAGGTACTCGATCACTTCCTGGTATCCCACGGCTTGGCTTGCCGTGCGGCCGAGTTGTTTACCCTCGGCGACGAGTTGCTTGACTTCATCAACCAGCCCGCGCTCGAACATTTGCTCCACACGGGCGTTGATCCGTTCATGCTGTTCTTCCCGTGGTCGACGCAGGACGAAGACTTTGCAATTCTCGGCCGGCGTTCCTTCTTCAAAGTGCATTTGCTGGTGACTGATCGGCGACCCCGTCGTGCGGAAGACTTCGAGGGCGCGAATCAAACGCCGTGTGTCGTTGGGGTGGATCTGCGACGCGGCCAGCGGATCAAGTTGCTCCAGCCGTTCGTAAAGCGCCGCGTTGCCCACTTCTGCGACCTCAGCGGCAATTTCTTCACGCATCTGCCAATCGGCGGGGGGCCCTGACGACATTCCGCGCAGTAAGGCTTTGAGGTAAAGCGGTGTACCTCCCACGAACAAGACTTCGTGGCCACGCCCCTTAATCTCAGCAATGGCGGCGTGTGCAGCATCCAGATAGCGCTCGATGCTGAATTCTTCGTCGGGGTCGACGATGTCAATCAGATGGTGCGGCACCTGGGCCTGCTCGTCGTTGGTCGGCTTGGCCGTGCCGATATCCATCCCGCGATAGATCGCCATCGAATCAAGCGAGATAATTTCGGCACCGAGTCGACGAGCCAACGCCAAACCGACCTGCGACTTACCGACGGCGGTGGCCCCGGTGAGAAACCAACAATCGAGAGTGGGCTGAGCTTCGTTCACTAGTTTCTCCGACCTTCTTCAACAAATCAGGGAGCTTACGCACCCCGCTCGCCCTAGCGATTGCCACACTGTAAATCCCTGCCTAAACTGGAGGATTACCTCGCCCTTACCAGCCCATTGTGATAAGTGAACCTTCGCAAGGGAAGCCACACTTATGTCCGATCACCCACGCACACTCGACTTGCTCGAACAAACGATCGTCGCGCGCAAAGGGGCTTCGGGCGAAACATCGTACACGGCCAAGCTGCTGGCCGGCGGTGCGAACAAGATCGGTGGTAAGATTATTGAAGAAGCGGCCGAGGTTGTCGAAGCGGCGAGCGAAGAGGGTGAGGAAGGCCGACAACACACCATCCGTGAGGCAGGCGATGTGATTTACCACTTGATGGTGCTGCTCGCCAGCCGCGACATAGAACTCGCCGAAGTGGAAGCCGAACTCGCTCGCCGATTCGGTGTCTCGGGTTTAGAAGAAAAAGCCAACAGAAATACTTAGCCGCTGATGAACGCTAATAGACGCTGATAAAAGAATATCAGCATTTTTTCATTTAGCGTTTATCAGCGTGAATTAGCGGTTTAGTTATGACTGAAAATTTACGTATCGGTGTTCCCAGCAAAGGCCGTTTGGCTGAAGTCTCGACGGCGTTGCTTCTTGAAGCGGGGCTACGCTTTCGCCGACAGGATCGCAGCTTGTTCGCGCGCGTCAAGGAAATGCCGATCGACATTACTTTCCTGCGGACCGACGACATCCCCGTGCTCTGCGCCGAAGGGGCTATCGATTTGGGCATCACCGGTGCTGATCTGGTA
Source organism: Bythopirellula sp. (assembly GCF_041737835.1). Lineage (NCBI taxonomy): Bacteria > Pseudomonadati > Planctomycetota > Planctomycetia > Pirellulales > Lacipirellulaceae > Bythopirellula > Bythopirellula sp. The sequence goes on from NZ_JBGSQY010000024.1 coordinate 70,353, forward strand.
GCCGAAAGTGGCGTTGAGTTGGTGGAACGACTCAACCTGGGCGTCGGCAACTGTCGCTTGGCCGTCTGCGTGCCGGAAGATGGCGCGATCAAAACGCCGACGGATCTTGCCAATCAACGTGTAGCGACCAGCTTTCCCAACGTCACCAAGGGCTATCTCGCCAAGTTTGGGGTCACCGCCCACACGGTCAAGCTGACCGGCTCAGTGGAAGTGATGATCGCCTTAGGCATTGCCGACGCAATTGTCGATCTCGTGGAAACCGGCAGCACGCTCGCCGCCAATCGTTTGCGAATTCTCGACGAAATCGGCACGTACGAAACAGTGCTGATTCAGAATCCCAAAACCGCACACCAGGCACTGTGCGACCGCGTTGTGCGACGCCTCGAAGGTGTGGTCATCGCCCGGGCGTATTCTCTGCTGGAATACAATGTCCCCGCCGCCAAGCTGGCCGACGCCGAAAAGATCACGCCGGGTTACAATTCCCCGACGGTCAACCAACTCGAAGATAAGAATTGGTGCGCCGTACGAGCGATGGTCAAACGCAACGAAGTGATCGGCATCATGGAACAGCTCGAATCACTCGGCGCCACGGCGATTTTGGAGACATCCATTGCGAATTGCCGGCTGTAGCCGCTTGCGGCTTAGCGCTAAACACCGCTAAGCCGCAAGCGCATCACTCATAAAACGCCACGCTCGCAAAACTCACGCACGACGTGCGATCCCCGGCCACGGCTTGGTCATATTTCAGTAGCTCGCCACGTTTGGGCTTAACTGTTTCCAAGAGCGTGTACATCGGTGCGAGCCCGCAGATGCGATTGGCATCCCCTTGTTCGGATACGTGCTCAAACCAAGCTTGCGCGTCGCCCGCACACGCTTTGACCAACAAATTTTGATCGTCGGTCCACTGAATCTTGAGACGCTCGTCATCCAATAACTCGGGATCACCAAACTGCTGCCCGATGTGGGCCATGTCGACGCCGCCGACGAAACAAACGTCTTCGCCCGTCGCAGTCGCTGTCTCACGAAGCGCTTCGATAAACTCCGCCACGACGGGCGATTCCTTGGGCAATTTGCCATGTTGCACAAAGGGATGAAACGAGCCCACCAGAATCGGCACGATCTTATAGTCCCGCCGTCCACCGAGCACATATTGCAGCATGAGAGCTTGAAACTCGATGGAGTGCTCATGCCGATGGGGCAGTTCGTCGCGAAAAATCTTGTCGGGATTGCCCAACCGCTTGGCCAAATCGTCAATAAACTGGCGGTCCGTCACGGCCGTGCCCAACGGCGTGTCAAAATCTTTTTGCGAAACGCTGTAAAAACTCTTTAGCGGTGTGTGGGCCGTTCCCAAAATCACAAACAATTTGGCAGGCGAGTCGGTCACAACGCGGTCATAAGCCCACGCAAAACTAGAACCGCCGCGATGGAAATCAATGTGAGGGCTCATCACGCCACAGAGTTTTGACTCAACCGACAATCCCCCTCTTCGGTATTCCGAGGAGGGGCTAGGGGAGGAGCCTTTGAGACCTTCCCACGGCAACAATCCCGGCCCACCCTCACGGGTGAAGAGATCACCGAGCTGTGCTTTCAAACCCGCGGGTTCACCGAAATATGCACCCCCCGCATGCGCGGCGGGTCGTACGTCAAGTTCGAGATAATCTTCCTCGGAGCGCATCTCGTAAGTAGCGAACCGCAAGCTGTCGAGAAAATACAATTCATCCAGCTGCGCGACCAGTTTCTCGATTTCGGCCACGTCGATTCTCTGCTCAACAGTCCGCTGAAACTCCGCCCGGATTTCGTCATGGGTTCGCCGCCCATTCATCAACGACACCAAAATCGCTGCCGCGGGTGGCAGCACGACCGTTTTGGCCAAGCCACTCGGATCACGTAGCACGTAGTCGCCGTCCGACCCATGCGGAAACATTTCAAGTGGACGAATGCGGGGCTTGGCGGGAATAGCATTCACTGCGAATTACTCACCGAGAATCTTTACAAGAATCCGTTTCTTACGACGGCCGTCAAATTCATAGTAGAAGATGTGCTCCCACGGGCCAAGGTGCAGTCGGCCCTTGGTGATCGCCACCACCACCTCGCGGCCCATGATCTGGCGTTTGTGGTGGGCGTCGGCGTTATCTTCCCCCGTACGATTGTGGTGATACCGCTGCGGCGAAGGATCGAACGGGGCAAGCTCTTCCAGCCATTTGTCGTAGTCGCGATGCAAGCCGCTTTCATTGTCGTTGATGAAGACACTCGCAGTGATGTGCATGGCGTTCACCAGCACGAGCCCTTCCTGCACGCCGCTCTCGGCGACTAACCGTACAATGTCGTCGTGGATCGAGATAATGGCCCGTCGCTCGGGAACATTCATCCACAATTCTTGCGTCAATGTTTTCATCGCCGACAGCTCCTCTAAACACCATTGTGCTTCAAAACGGAGAGACTGTCATCGGGGCGAATACGGGCGGTTCTAGAAGGGGGTTCGATGAAACCCTCAGGTTACCAACATGAGAATTGTCGTTGCCAGGAAAGCGTTAGCCTTCTTTATTACCAACGAAAGCAAAGATGCCGCCGATCGCCGCGATGATTACGCCCACCCATTTCAGGGCATTGCCAGTGTTGGCCGGCCTATCACGGGCAGACTCGAATTCGGCATAAAGGGCGTCGTGCTCCTTCTTGACCTCTTCCAATTTCGCCTTGATCTCGGCGGGATTCTCGCCGCGCTGCATGCTCGGATTGGCCTGCGCTTCGGCCAACTTGAAGCCCAAACCTTTGAGTTGAGTTCCCAGTTCGGTGAGCTGAGTATTTTTTTCAGGTGACCAACCAGATTGCGGAGGGAAAAGAGTCCCCCATAGCAGCCCCATGACTAATAGCAACACGCCTAAAATGACACAGGCAACGGGAATGATTGCTTTCATGGCGGCTTTTGATACTTCCTATTCTGTCAAAGTCAGGCCGTCATGAACACAGGCCAAACTGCCATAAGTAACGGGATCGATATCGTTACCGATCCAACGGACGCTGCCGTCGACATGTGAATTATTCACGCCGCCTGGATGTTGGCTACGGGCAGTGGCAATTGTTTCGCCAGTGGCTTTACAGGGCATCCTGTCCAATCGAGAGTTAATAGCTGTAGTGTTGGCGTCACAGACGAACAAGTCGTCAGCAAGATCTGCTCCGATCGAATTACGTTCCGAATTGGGCGTAAGGACATAATCTCTGTATGTAGGATTCGGTTGGTATTCAGGGGGTGTTGCTATCTGGCAAATCCGAGTCAACACGTTAGCGCCGTGCATGTCGAGGGCGAGTATGTTGGCACCTGGCCAAGCCAGGGCCCACACTCCACGAACATCGAGGACATCGTCACGGGTTCGCACTTCTGACAACATGAGCGAGTTACTGGTGCCATCGGTGATCCGAGCCAATGGATGCGGCTCATGAATTAAGGCGCCTCTCGCGAGAGGAGTACATTCAATATGTTCAGGAGCCGTATAGGCGGCATAGTTTCCTTTTGCATAAGCCCGCGGGCCAGCAAACAGACCTTGTTGAAAAAACCGGCCACGCGCTTCATCGGAGGGACACAAAATAAAATCAATTTGCGCCGACTGGGGCCCTCGCGTAGTATCAGTCGCCGTTTCCTGGTTGGTTTGCGTCGAAACGTTGGCCTTCATATCAAATTGGTCATAAAGTTGGGCCTGTTCGATGAACGGCAAGATACGAACGATCCAACTAAGGCGTGTCACCATCACGCCTCCCATATTTCCTCCATTCTGAATGTTACCTAGCGAAAGGCTTTTGCCATTGGTGGAAATCGCATCCATTGACTGAGGCAAGGCCTTGCGCTGATTCTCGTAGTTCAGAACAGCCAGCGCTAAGTTGTGAAGCTGACTTTGGCATTGGCTCCGCCTAGCTGCTTCGCGCGCCGCTTAGATAGCTGGTAGCAGCAACGCCACCAACACGCCAATGATGGCGATCACCACTAACAGTTCAACCAACGTAAATCCACGGTTTACCTTCGGCATATGCCAACCCCTTCGGCGATTCGTCATTTCCATAGATTTGCCAAACCTGTTTCGATTGAACCTATCCATAAATGAATTCTGCTTGAAATATAAGACTTTCACAATCCAAATAACGCGCAAGTTATTCTGCCCAGAGCGCAGGTCAAAGAGAATTTTCTGAGTTTGCGTTCCGGAGTGCCACGGGTGGCCCGCCGCTGCGGATTCAAAGCAACTTGTCCACCCGTGCTTCGAGGACACTGCTGGACAAGCCAGCAGTGGCACCCAAGCTAACACGACAAAATTTGAATAGGCTCCATAACCCTTGCCCATTAACTCGATCAGTACGTCATTGGTCCTTCAAGCAAAACAACAGGAACCTGTACAAGCCAAGTTCCTGTTGTCCCATGTTTAACTCAAATTCTACGAGGAACGCCTTAGTCTCGCTTACGGGCCAAACACGCGCTGGTCGCGCACAAGACAACGAGCGCTACACCACTCGGCTCGGGGACGGTCACAACGGACACATTGTCAACTAAACCAAACAGGAGCGAGCGGACATCTGCAATAGTTGAAGCTGTATTGTTAATGTCAGACTGCCCTAGAAAAAAATTGCTGCCACCAAGGGGATTCGCCAGGACAGATGCATCAACGGTTCCCAGCAAAACTCCGTCCATTGTCCATGAAACACTATTGCCAAGTTTTTTTATGATCACATCACGCCAAGCAAAGCCAGTTGCTCCTACAACTGTGCTGCCTGTTTGCGAAGCGAATAAAGCTGCCTGAGCTGCCGGCGGCGAATCACCACCAAATCCGGCATAATATATGTGGGGATGATTTCTTGAGTCATCAGCTTCGGGGTCGACGATGGCGGAAGCAGCATACAGTGCGCTGCCATTAGGTGCCAAAGGTCCATTGGGATAGATCACATAGTCCGTGCTAGCTCCTGCTTCACCCGTTGTACCAAAGACAATGCTGTCTCGGGAATTAAACCACTGGGCAGACGTCCCTGCAGTGCCCCAACCATAGGTTGTGAGTTGCGTTGATCCGCTACCACCCGCTGGCAAAGGACCGGGAGCGTTCAGCCAAACACTCATGCGTATTCTAAAATCTCCCGTTAGCGACAAACCAATCGGCGAGACGCTCACACCGCCATTGGTTTCGGTAGCATTATTGGCATTGAGATAATTTGCTTCGAGCTTAAGTCCGCGAGTAGTCCCACCCGAGCCAGGGGCCGAGGGAATTCCTACGGCACTGTAATCGTAGGAAAACGTGGCAGCATGATTGCCAGTGGAGACATTGACGTTATATCCGGCACTCGTGTCGGTCTCGAAATCATCGCTAAACAGGATCGTGGCCGATGCCCTGCTACTGAGGGTACTAGCCACCAACACGGCGACTAGGATCCCAAAATTTCGCTTCATGAGCTTGTCCTTTCTTCGATTGTCAACTGATGCACACCAAGGATTGGTAATTACAACCGCCCATTCTTGCTCAACTCTGAATTCTCTTCGCTAGGATTTCCGTACCCGGCAAAACGCCAGGACCGAACACGCTCCCCAAATCAAAAGGCCTGCCGCAGGCTCGGGTACGGAAGCTATCGCGCTCAAAGCACCGCCGTTATAAGCCGTTTGCCAGGCTGCCAAATCGCTGGAACTAAAGGGAACTGGTGAGAGCCCTCGCTGCCAGGCAAGGAAGTCACGGCCATCGACATCGCCATCTTCATCGAAGTCGCCCGGCAAAATCGCCAAGCCTTCGTACTGCTGGAAAATGGGAGGGCTGGCGTTAACATTCACGCCGCTAGCGGCTGGTTCACGGAAGCCGACATAAAACGTCCCCACCATGTCGGGCGTGATCGTATGATTAAAGACCTGATCATTAAAACGCGCCTCGACCTCACCGGTGGCTTCATCGTAGTCGATGGCCAAGCGATGCCAATCCGACGGACTTGCTGCGAGATCAATCGTTTGCAACACGGTCCAATCGGCGCCACCCGGCTTGCTGTCACCGCCGTCGTTAAAATCGATCAGGAACAGCTTCTTGTAGTTAAGCGTATCTTCTTTAATGAAGACCCAGCCTACGCCCGTATTGCCGTTGGACGTTTCCGCAACGGTTGTCAGCACACCCTCGGGGTCAGGCGTTCCATACAAAGCATCGGTCGTGCCGATACCATAGGTGGTCGTTTCCACTTGCTTAGCAGTACCCGTCGCGCCGTTGTTGATCGTGTCAAGGAACGCCAGAATGTCGTAGCTGGTCACCAACGAATTGGAAGCCACCATATTACCGCCACCGGTTTCATCCCAGGCCACGATGGCTTTCCCACCTTGTGGAGAGGGTGTCGTCGCATGCTTGATCGGGCCACCCACGATGGTCGGATCGACGGCACGCGGTGCAACGAAGGAATAACTAAAACCCGGGACAGGTGCGCTTTGTGCCAGCGCATCAACATTCGGGGCCACGAAGGCTCCGATCTCCGGCAAGTTGTTCGAGGCGCCAGGTGTCTGTGGAATCACGCCGAAATCACGACCGTTCTTATTGGTGTCTTCACCATTGCGATATCGGCCGTACGACTGGGGCGTCTCGACGGTCGTCACCAATTGCGACCAACCACCACCTCCGATTTGGGTAAGCTGCTCAGGGGTCACAAAATCGTATTGGGGATCAAACGTGAGCTGCACGCCTAAAGCATCCACCAGCTCATTGGCCGGATTTCGGATTTCATAAAGGTTGTTGTCATTCACCAAGAAATCGCTCGTCGACGTATCAAAATCAATCAAAGAAGGATTGATCGAGCCCCCCGAATTGGCAATCACATAGTAGGGGTCACTTGCTAAGATCGTTCCGGAGAGAGGTATCGACAAAAGCGTGCTGCTGTCGTCGAGATCGATCACATTGAGGGTCCAACCATTAAGATCTACATTCGAGCCACTGCCGTTGTAAATCTCGATAAACTCGCCCGTGTCAGCGACGTTGGAATTGCCATTGGTACGGTTATCTTGAACCAATTCGTTGATAACAAGTTGAGCACTGGCCAGGGATGTGCTCAGTACTAGGCACCTAAGACAAGGCTCGCATTAAGAACTCGACTGTTGACTATCCTCATGATGTGACTCCTAAGATTCATTGGAACAACTCCACACATGGAGAGAAATTGATCGGCATAGAGATTCTCTTGTGAGTTTGCAGCAACTCCCCAGGAGAAAATGAGTGAAAGGGAATGGATGCGAAAGCCTCTTCGCGCATTCTCTCTGTAGGTAAACGCTTTAAGAAAAGCATCTGCACCTCGCTCCTTGTCGGAGACCAGGCATCTGCGGCCAATGGCTTTGCCTCGCCCTAGCAGCAGACAAACGGATAAATTCGCGTCCACCTACGGCTTTGATATTAACAGGCCGCGCCGAGAGAATACACACTTCTAAGCGCAACTCTTTAGCGGTTTTGCGCAATGCCGTTTGTGTCCTCCGGCATCTTCAACGACAACAGTATGTAATGCCATGCTGCACGCTTCGAATCACTTGCTATCTCACCTGAGTTGAGGCATCCATGTTGTCGCGTCTCTCGCGGGTCCTATCACCCGTGTTTATCCTTGCCATTTTTGTTGTTCCTTCCCGAGCCGCCGTCACGCTCAATGGCAACATCGACTCCGGCTCACTCAAGAGCTATTCAGTCTCCGGCAACACGGTCAACATCGTGGGGCGCGATTCGTTCGCGGGCGGCGGCTTCAGTTTAGGCGACGAACATTGGCGCTGGCTCTACTTCAAAGCCAGCGGCGTGCTCGATCAGAATCTCACGTTCTCCGTCGCCGGGGAATTCGGCGGCGATGGTTCTTGCTGCGACGACACAAGCATCGAAACCGACCACGAACTTTACGACCACGAAATGGTTTATTCCTATGACGGTGAAAATTGGCAGTTCTTTCCTCATGCCAACAACACCCTGAGTTCCGCCAACGCCAATCCTGCCGACGATCGCTACACGTTCACGCTGAATGCCCCTTTCACACAAGATGAAGTCTATGTGGCGTACGCGCTCCCCTACACTTACAGCCGTAGCACGACTCATACGCAAACCGTACTGGCTTCGCCCTGGGCCGAGCCAACCGCAACGGGCAATGCCAATGGCGTGATCGGCCAAGCCCCGGGGGGCATGGATGAGTTAAATCGCTTGCAACCGGCACGCGATCTCTATGCCTATCGCATCACCAACCCCGCCACCGATTCGGCGACTCCCAAATACAAAGCAGCGTTTGCCACCGGGCAGCATGCCTCGGAAACGCTCGGCATTTATACTTATGAAGGCCTCGTGAATTGGCTGATCTCCGATGATCCGCGCGCCGCGGCGCTGCGCGATCAAGCTGAGTTTTTCGCCTATCCTACTTTGAATGCTTCGGGCCGCGCAGCGGGGCTCACGCGTGCCATGCTGCAAAATCCAAATAACGATCCGAATGGCTATTGGCGTCCTGGCCCGGTGAGCGGCAACGATTGGGACAGCCCCTTGCGCACCGAGCAAAAAATCAACGGCGAAGCAATGTATAACGATGTGCATGCCACGCCCGGTGATTCGCTCGATTTGTTTGTCGATTTCCATTCCTCTGTTCCCGACTACGCCATCGTCGGCCCCAACGGCGAGGGCTCTGAAAGTCCCTATGACGAATATGCGGGGCAGTATCGCGACGATTGGGGATATATTCGCTCCGGCTATACGGACAATGATTGGTGGCAATCCTTCCGTGCCCTGCAACCCAATATTTTGCAAGAGATCTCCGGCTCTGGCCCTTCAAGCCTGACACTCGCCGGTTACGGTTGGAACGACGTCTATGGCCTCAATGCCGACATGTCGGTCACGTTTGAAAACCAATTCGGCATTTCGCGACCGATCTCCTATTACCACGACCTCGGCAAGAACGCGGGTCTCGCGATGTACGAAGCTTGGATTCGCGTTGATAACCCACTCGAAGGTGACTTCGATGAAGATGGCGACGTCGACCAAGGTGATCTCATCGCTTGGCAACAAGGCTACGGCCTGACGACAGGTGCCGAGCACTACATGGGCGATGCCGACGGAGATGGCGACGTCGATGGCCGCGATTTTCTTGTCTGGCAACGACAAGTGAGCGGCAGTTTGGTGGCGAATTCGCTGAGCGTGCCCGAACCGGCGGCTGCGACACTCCTGCTGTTTGCGATACCGCTCTTATTGAAACGGCACTAAAAAGAAGTAAGCAGAAAGAAAGTAGCGGCGGAGGGATTCGAACCCCCGACACGCGGATTATGATTCCGCTGCTCTAACCAACTGAGCTACGCCGCCGCATGTTGATCGTTGCCGATCCAGCGATTTGAAGTTCTCGATTATCGTTCGTAAACTCTCCAAGGTAAAGGGGGTGGCAATCACGCAAAAAGCCACCGGAGAACCCCAGAGTTATTTTGAACGTATAGCCGGTTTCGCAAAATTTCTTTCGGAGATCGCACCATGAATTCTTCGCGACGCTCATTCCTTTCTACGGTTGCCGCGGGCACGGCTGTTCTAGCAAGCAATTCCCTCTTTGCTCAATCACCGGGGCCTGGTTCCGTCATGGCCACCGAAGGTAAACCCACCGGCAAACCGCTTCCCACGAATGCTCCCGGCGGCAAGCACTATCAACCACCTTATCGCTTCGGCTTAGGTGGGGTCGCCATCGGCAATGGTTTTGAACCAGTGAGCGACGAAACGGCCCAAGCCGCGCTGCAAGCTTCTTGGGATGCAGGCGTCCGTTATATCGACACGTCCCCGTTTTATGGGTTCGGACTGAGCGAACGCCGCGTCGGACATTTTTTGCATAATCACGATCCGAAGGACTATGTCCTCTCCACAAAGATCGGACGAATCTTCACCGCGACGAACACCCCCAACACGGCAACTCTTTGGAAAGATCCTTCGCCGTTCGAGTTTCGCTACGACTACACCGCCGACGGCGCACGACGTTCCATCGAAGACAGTTTGAACCGCCTTGGTGTTTCGCAAATCGATATCGTCTTCATCCACGATCTCTCGCCCGACAACGGCGACATGAAAGACGAGTGGGTCAAGCACTTCGAAGTCGCCGCCAAAGGTGCGATGCCCGAACTCACCCGCATGCGCGAAGAAGGCCTCATCAAAGCCTGGGGCTTGGGCGTGAATCGACCCGAGCCGGCGCTGCGAACCGTTGAAGTCGCTGATCCCGACATCTTTCTGTTAGCAACTCAGTATTCACTCCTCGATCATCAGGAAGCGCTCGACAATACGTTTCCCAAACTTGCGGAACACGACGTTTCGGTGGTTGTAGGTGCGCCGCTTAACGCTGGTTACCTGGCAGGCCGCGAGCGCTATCACTACGGCGGCACGATCCCCGATTGGGCACCCGCTAAACGTCAGCGCATCAGCGAGATCGCCGCCGAGCATGGCATCGACATCCGCACGGCAGCCTTGCAATTTGCCGCTGCACCGCCGATTGTGTCCGCCGTGATCCCCGGCGCACGCAACGCCGCACAAGCGAAGGCCAACGTCGAGTCGATGAGCATCGCGATTCCCAACGAATTTTGGACGAAGCTCAAAGCAGAAAAGCTGATTGCTCCCAATGCTCCCACCCCGCAAGCGAGTTGAGTTTAGCGCGACGATTTCATCCAATGAGCTAGCTACCATCTCTCAATCCATTGATAGCTACTACGGCATCTAAGAGCGACAAGGTTTGACCATCTTAACTAGCTTAAGTTCCCGCGCCGATTTTGCGCCCATTCGTGCCTTGCCAGCAATGCATCATTCTCCAGGGGCCTTGTCGGCAATGCCGATACTTTTCCCGATGCTCCGATTTTTCTCACTTTAACGTTTGTGAGACTCGCCATGTTTTCTTTCGCCCTGCGGCCGGTTCGCCAGCTCGCGCAAGCGCTGCTCGCCAACGATTCGCCTCGCCAAGTTGCTTGGGGCTTCGTGATCGGCATGTTGATCGGTTTGGTTCCCAAGGGCAACCTGACCGCCATTCTGCTCGGCATGCTGCTGTTCGGTCTGCGCGTGAATAAACCCGCGGGATTGATGGGCATCGGCGTATTCACCTATCTCGGTTTGTTCCTCGATTCATTCGCCCATCGCATCGGCTCGGCGGTGATCGCTTCGGAATCGTTTCGCACGTTTCATGCAGAACTCTACCAAGCGGCGATCAGCCCGCTTTTGGGTCTTAATAACACCGTGGTACTCGGCCAACTCCTGATCGGCATATATTTGATCTATCCGGTCTACGTGGTGTCCTATCGCTTCGCCGTCAAGGTGCAGGCCCCGCTCAGTGCTTGGCTGCTGCGGTACAAAGCGGTGCGCTGGATTCGTGGCGCCGAACTCGGTACGCAATGGGGGATGGAAAGTTGAACTTCATCCGTTGGAAATATCTCGTTCCTCGTTTGATCTTGCTGCTCGCTTGCGTGGCCAGCGTGCGATTCGGACTTGATCCGCTGCTGCACTCTCTGATCGTAACCAGCGGCGAATCCACCACCGGTGCCAAGGTCGAGCTCGCGTCCGTGGAAACATCGCTTTGGAATGGTCGCGTTGTGTTGCGTGATCTCCAAGTCGCGAACCCACAATCCCTGATGAGCAATTTGCTTGACGCCGAGCATGCCGAATTGCAACTCGACATGAACGCGCTCTTTCACAAGCGCGTGGTCATCAAGAATGGCGAGATCTCCGGTATTGAATTCAACACCGAGCGGACCGAATCCGGCGCGCTGGAAATTGTTATTGATGAAAACGCTGAACCTTCGGCCCTCGATCCGCTGATTGCCCAGGGAGCCGAGTGGGCCGGCGATTGGTTCGATGCGGCCAGCGAACGGCTGGATGCTGACTTCACCGACCAATTGCAAACACCGCAAGTCGCGCGGGCCCTCGAAGACCGCTGGCAGGGTCAGGGCGATGCCTTGCGCAAGCGTGTGGAAGAACTCAAAACTCGCGGCAAGCAACTCGAAGCCGAGTTCCGTGAAGTTAAAAGCAATCCATTGCGTGGCGTCGAAAAACTCCCGCAACTTCAAGCACAGCTCAAATTCGTACAGCTCGAATTGGTTTCGATCCAAGAGCAAATCAAAAAGCTCCCCGAACAAGTGAAAGCCGATCGCCAAGCCTTGACCGCTGCCCGTAAGGCCGACGAAGCTTTTATCAAAGAGCATCTCAAATTCGGCCGCCTCGATGGCGACAATCTCACGCAAGTGCTGCTTGGTCAGCCGGTCGCCGAAGGGACCCAGTCGGCGATCGATTGGATCGTGTGGGCGCGCAAGCGACTCCCCACGAACTCGACCAAGCAAATCGCCAAGCAGCGGAGCCGCGGCACCGACGTCACCTTTGGAATCGCGCAGCCCAAGTTCCACATCGAACGATTGGGCCTCTCGCTCACAGCTCCGATTTCGGGCGAGCCGATGCAGTTCGTCGGTTCGATCACCCACGTGAGCGATCAACCTCGCCTGCTTGCCGAGCCCGCGAAATTGCAACTCATGGCCACGGGCGTTGTCCCCGCGACCTTGGAAGTCGTTTCCGACCGGCGTGGCGACGTGCCTCGCGAAGAATTGTTCCTCACCTGCACGGCGATTCCCATGGCGGGCCAAACCTTGGGCAAGTCCGACAAGCTCGCACTCGAGCTTTCGCCCAGCACCGCGAACATTCGCGTGGAGCTAGTGCTCACCGGCGATGATCTCTCCGGCGAAATCTCGTTCACACAACCCAATTTCCGCGTCTCTCCGCTGGCCAATCCCAACAGCAGCCAAACACTCTTGGCGGCGTTGTCAGAAGCCTTCGGCAAAATCGACGGCGTCTCGGCCGAGATTCAACTCGCCGGCACGCTCAAACGGCCCCAGATCAAACTCACCTCACCAGTCGGCCAGCAACTCGCCGACGGCATCAGCACGGCCGTGATCAATCTCGCCAGCAAGAAGAGCGAAACGATGCTCGCCAACGTCTCGGCCCAGATGACCGAGCAACTCGCGAAGCTCGAATCGACCAAAACCAAACTGCAAGACGACCTCACAGCCAAGCTCGGCGAGAATCAACAACTGTTTGAATCGCTCGCCACATTCAGCACCGGCGACACTCGGCTCCCCGTGCCCCAACTCGGCTCGCTCGGCGGCAGTTTGCTGCGGAAGTAAGGCGTGACCTTGCCTATCTACTAATAGTTCTCCGCGCACTCGGTCGGTTTGGGGTAGCACTGACACTTAGTCCTACAGTTGCGCCGTATCGTGCAGACATTGCAGGACAAGTGTCAGTGCCGCTTGCGACGAGAGGTTATTTGCATCGACAACCTCTTGTGCTTCGCACACCGATCCGCCATAGCGGATCCGGCACAGTTAACAGATATGGAAAGCATTCTGCGGACAAAATGTCGGTGCTACCCGCTCATTAATTAAGAACGTCATGCAGAATTCGAGCAAGCACTGGCAAACCAGTTGCACTAAGCTCTAGAATTAGGCTGTCGATGCCGGACATGTCATCTTTTCTTATAGGAGTTCTCCGAGCATGAAAAACGACTACGTGCCATTTTCCGGTAAAAGTATATCAAGCTTTGTCGCCCTGCTTCTTTCCTTCAATGTTTGTATTGCAAGTGCGCAGTTAGTTAAAGAATCCGTTCCTAAGTCCGCAACCCTCCAAGCCATGCGTGAAGCGTGGGCCAAGCGGACGGGTACGTTAGATTCTTTGGCGATACATTTTGATATCGATGAGATCATCAAGGGCGTGGGAAAGAAAAAAGCCACACGCGGCGATGCCTTGTTTGCCGAGCCAAAGCCGGTCGAAGATTTGCACTCCAAGGTAGCTCTTGATTACTACTTTGAAAACGGAAAGATGGCGTTTAATCGCTATTCAAGTAAAGTGATGGATCTCAACGATCCAACAATCACACGGCCACAAAAAATTCAGTATTCATTCGAAGGTAGCAAGAATTGTTCTCTTTGTGTGGAGACCCTGCTGCCTATGGGTTCTATCGATGTAGAGGCGTCCCCATCGCAAGCGATTCTCACCAACCTGGACTATCTCGCAGTCAGTCTCTGGAGAGACCCGAAAACCGTGCTCGAGAAGATTGGTTACTCTTATGATGACATGGTCTTGGATGAAAAGAATGTCGTCCTAGACGGGATGCCGTGTAAAAGAGTTTCCATCCCGAGAAAGGGATCCAAAAGCATGATGTCGAAATTGGACGTCTCTGACGATGGCAATTTCCTACCTCTTCAATGGCAAACTTGGGTGAACGGGCGGTTGCAAACCAAGCTGACAGTAAAGTTCGTCAACGATAAACAATTGGGATCTCGCATCAGTGAATGGAGCTACATGGGACACGATTCCAAAGGAGTCGCAAATAAAACAAGAAGGGGTAAAGTTGATAGTTTCAAAGTCGGTGAAGATATTGTAGACAGCAAATTTGAAATCGATTTTCCTGCCGGTACACATGTCATCAAGACAGACGCAGGCAAAAGAACGTATTTCAAACAGAACGGTGACAAACTCGTTCCAATTGAAAAGAAAGACTTTGGTAAACTGCCCACACCTGACGGTTTATTTATGCATTCTCCCGGGTCCGAAGACTTACTTCCTGGGAAGCCCACGGCGTGAAACTTCCGTCATCGCAAGAGGATCGATAACTCTGATGTAGCCAAAAATCTCCGCGCCTCCGCGTGAAAATTCTTCCTTCAAGTGGCCAAAGATTTCCAGAGATTTGGCCACCCCAATTGGTTAAAATACACGCTCACCGTGAGCAACTCGTGTTCTTTGACAATTGAAACCGTTGAGTGAGTTTTGGAACAGACTGTTCGTGCGTTTTGTCCAAAAGTCGACTCGTTTTGGAACGTGCGAATTTTGCAAGGGCTTGAACGTTCAGCACTTGTGAAATCGCCAAGTGACAAAACCCAGGAGTTTCGGCGCGAATGTTGGAAACCCGGCGCACGTGACAAAAGTCAGGTTTGCGTGATCAGGGAGCTGCAAACCTCGCAAACCTGGCAAAGCTCGCAAACCTGAAGAACATGTAGGCCGGAACAAGCTCCGCGCAGTTCCGGCACAGAACACGTGTTAGGTGAGCCTTGCCGGAACTGCGCACCGCTTGTTCCGGCCTACACCTAACACATTTACAAGCCGTGTGGACAGTGGAGGCTAGATTCTTTGGTCGCTTACGCTAAATAAACCCCGACAAGTTGGAAGAGTTGGACAAGTTGGAAGTCTTGAAATGAGAAGCGGCTCAGACGCGATCAGTGCGCGAAGATTTCGCTGATCGCTTGGGCGATTTGCTGCGGGTGGTTGAGCATGTGAATGAAGCTCGTGGCCAGCAGCACGATGGCGAATAAAACGATGCCGAGCCAGCGGGGGTTGGAATCGACCGACAGGGTTTCGAGTTTTTCGCTGAGGATCGTGCCGAGTTGCCGCCAGGTGGCTAGGTTTTGCTTGCCGCCGCTCGCGACGAGCGACACGTTGCGCATGATCTCGAATGTTTCGAGGTGAAGCTGAATACCAACCGTCGGCATCGCGAGGCTGTCCCCAGCCCAGCGGGCTTGGGGGTCGAGACTGCGGGCCGCTTCGGCGAGCACGGGACGAAGTTCCTCGCTGCTGATGTTGTAAATCACCAGCCTGGGGCGCGCGATCAGCACCGTGAGCCAAATGCACAGCCAGTACAACATCAATAAGAAGAACCAGACGTAACTCCCAAATTCAGCGGATGCCGCTTCGGGACGGAAGAGTTCGATAGGACCGATGAAGACAATCCCCGACATCGCGGCACCAAGCGTCGCGAGGTCCGCACCACCGGAGGTGAGAAATGGTTTCCGCCGCGCGTTCAAAATGCCGAGCAGCAGGCAGTATGAAGCCAGAGGCAGAAACGCAATGGTCAGTCGCAAAGGATCGGGGAGCATCCCGCTATGCTACCCCGAGCGGACGGATGGGAACAGGGTCACTGGGGAGACTCTTCGGCCGAACGAAGCCATTCAAGCATGACCGTGCCGACTTTGCCGAGAGAGTCCGCCGAACAGCGGCCGGGAGAATCGTTGGTCGTATGCCAATAACTATTGAACTGATCAGGATAATGAAAGTCGATGACGTCGATCGTGGGGATCCCGGCAATCCGGTACAGCGGCAGGTGGTCGTCGCTCACTTCATAGCCGACGCGAGGAATGAATTCGTGAATCCCCAGCCGCGCGGCAGTGCCCCAAATCCCTTGAACAATCGGGCGCGTCTCTTTCCAGCCGACGCTGTGGCGTTCTTGGAAGATGCTGAGCTTGGCGTCGCCGACCATATCGAGCAGCACGCCCGCGATGTATTCGTAGTCGCGATTCCCTTTGGCATATTCGCGGGCAAAGTGCTCGCTGCCAAGAAAGTAGGTTCCGCGCCGCCCATACACAAGTTCCTCGGCATCGAAGAACACGAAGTCGAGCCCATAGCGGTCGGGCAAATCCTTGACATGGTTGGCGAGTTCCATCAGCACGGCCACGCCACTGGCCCCGTCGTTAGCACCCAGAAACACGCCTTGCTGACGACGGCGAGGATCGGTTTCTTCTTCGGGAAGCGGACGAGTGTCGTAATGGGCACACATGAGAATGCGTTCTTTGCGCTCGGGAAAGAATCGCACAATGATGTTGGTCATCGGCACAACTTCGCCGGTGAGCGGATGCTTGGCTTCAAAACGCTGGAACTCAACGTCGTAGCCAAGTTCCTTGAAATGCTTCACCAGGAATTCCTGTTGAAGTTGCATCCCCTTGCTGCCACTCATGCGATTGCCAAAGGAACAGATTTCACGCAAGTAGCCGTAAGCCTGCTGGCCGTCGAACGCCGAGGGGGAAGTTTGCGCAAACGCTTGCCCAACAGCGAGAGCATAGAGCACAACAAGACAGCCAAGGTGAGGAGTGCGATTCATGGCTGAATTATAGGTCGCAGCCGGGAAGCGGGGGAGATGAGCTTCCTGAGCCGCAAATCACCGAAGGAAATAAACAGGAGAACCCGTGACTTGAATCGTTGCACCGGCCTGAGCCGAAAGCGGGTTGCCGCCAATGTCGGTCACTTGGCGGTAGCAGTCGGGAACAGTCGTGGTCGCCGGAGTGAGTGAATACGCGAGACTGCAACGCTCGAAGTGATACCAGATCACTTGATCGTGCTCTTCGCGTTGCAAAAAGCGGTCGCTCCCCACGGTGTTATGGAAATGAACGAGTGCCGACCATGCGGGGCGAAGTTGCAAGCCGCCGACGTCGTCCAGCACGCCGTAGCCACGTGCCGCGAGCCGCCACCACCAGACACGTTCGCTCATGCCCGAGCAGAGCGAGATCAGTCCGAAACGAACCATGAACGAGGCGTAATCATCCAACGAAACATGCAGCGGGCTTTCGCGATAGTTGACCTTCGTATAAGCCCCCGCGATGGGCGAGTATTCCTTTGTGCCTTGGATCGGCCAATTGGTTTCGGTGATGTAGAAACGTTTGTCACCCCAGTTGGCGCCGATCGCGCGACCGAGCGTGCATTTTTCCAGAAGCGAGAACTTGCCCTGGAAATTTTCGGGCTGGCCGCGACGGTCGACATAGAGATGACACGAAATGCCATCCACGAGCGACGACATTTTGTTTAGTAGCGGAGGGTAGTAGAAGTATTCAAAATCGTTGACCGCCGGACCCAGGAAAGTCAGGTGCGGGTATTTGTTGCGTATCTCGGCGAGATCATCGAAGCTCGCCAAGGTTTCCTTGAGATTCCAATGACCCCATTTGACGCGATTGACCGCATGGCCAAATTCGACGAAACGAACCTTGTCGTGAAGTCGAGACAAGGTGTCGTTTGTAAATTCCCGCCAGGTCTCTGGTTTGACGATGGCTTGGCGAGATTGAACGAGTCCCAACGAAACTTCGTGGCCACGTTCACGGAGTTGTTTAATGGCAGCTTCACAGGCGTTAAGTCCGGCGGCGCCTTTGTGGAGATAGCACCGCACCAGTAGGGGCATGCCGGGGAGTTGCGAGACAAGCTTCAATTGTTCGGGAAAGTCCTCGTTGACTTCGATGGCCATGCCAAAGCGTTGCCGCATGTCGACGGGCTGCGAGAAAACGGTCGGCGACAACTGGCGATAGTGATTGCGGATCGTGCGAGCATTGCTGAGCGAACTCCAAGCGACGTTGAGCCAATCAGCCGAACGGCGGAAGCGATGGCGGTCTTTGGAATTGAAGACTACGGCCGGTTGGCCTGACTTCTCGTCCCAGAGCCAAAAATCGCGTTCCGCGGGTTTGCCCGTGGAGACAACTTTCTGAGTGCGGCTTGCCCGATATTCGCGAATGGGATGGCGGTATTTACGGGTTCGATTATGAAATGATATCCGCGACCGATACCACTTCTCCCAGCGTTTAAATTCTCGCGGGAGATCGTGGTTCTCGAAATACATGTGGTAAAAGATTGTGAGATAATGCGATGGGATCTCAAGCTTGGCTAGATCACGAGCCCGATGGCGGAGCGTCACATTATCGAGCAAGCGGCCACGATTCAGATCGATGAAGGTGGGTTGATCCCAACCGTCGGCGGCTGTGCGCTGGAACAGAAAGTTTTGCCCGCCGAGGTCATAGTGGATGTATCCGCTGTCGTGCATGCGGCGAATGGAGTTGGCCGCGAACTGGAGCAGATTGAGGTACGTTGTGCTGTCGGGATTCTCCGCGAGAAGTCGATTGGTTTCGGAGAAGAGGTCCGTCGAACCGCTGACGAACGAGGTCAGCAAGTAACTTTCGGCGAGTTGATGCCCCTGCCAGCGTTCGAAATAGCCCAGCGGCTCGGCGTTGCTAACTTGGTTCTCGAACAAATGCGCTGCGTAGCGATGTGCTCGTGCCGCCTTGCTGCCATAGGAGCGGTAATGAATCGATCGTAACGCGGAAGGTGTTTTGAACGCTTTGAGACAAAACCCGTTGGGATAGAGTTTCAACGGATCGTCGAGACGATAGATGCGGTTTCGTACTCGATAGATCAAAGCATCGGAATGGTTCTCGAGATCAGCCGTCAGCGATTCGAGCCACTGATTGAACTCGGGAATGCATAAGCGTTTCGAGAGTTCACCCGAAAAGCGAGTTTGTCGATCGAGTTTCTCGAATCCGAAAAGCGAATGATTCGCTTGTGCCTCTTCGCCGGGAAGATAGAGCTTGAGCTGCCGTGGCTCGAGGTAGCTATGCGATTGAAGTTTGGCGGCAGGCAGGCTCATGCGACGTTGGCTTTCGTGATAGCGAACCGCTGAAGTAATACTCAATCTCAATTCAGGGGGTATCTGATAAAGCGGCGAGATTGTGGAGGATGGCCCAGATTGCCGCAAGAGCGGCTTGAGACCAGAAAAGTGCCAGCACTGTGGAGAAGTGCAGATTGCCCTTTGCCGAGTCCAATATTTTTGACAGTATTTTCAACCTTGACTCACAAGAGAGCGCTGAGTGTCAGCAGGCGACATCATGTCACAAAATGACCCCGAAATTATGGTTTCCGATTTGCATCGCCGCATTACGGGCGTGAGTACGACGATTCGTACGCTCATGCCTTACATCGCTGCGCGCGAAGCCACGGCGTTGGTCTCCAATCTCGATCAGGAGAAACGTGGTGCGATTGGAATCGTTGACGCTTTGAAAACATGTTACCGATTGCCGAGGAGAAAACCGTTTCGCATTTGGCACGCTCGGCGAAATAATGAAATGTTTTGGGCCTTGGTGTTCAAGCATGTTTTTCGTTGCCGGTTGAAGGTTGTGCTGACCTCCTGTGCCATACGCAAACATTCGTGGGTCCCCCGGCAACTGATTTCCGCAATGGATGCCGTGATCGCCACTAGCGACGAGGCCGCCAGCTATCTGAACGAAGTCACCGCTGTGATTCCACATGGGGTGGACTGTGAGCGATTTCATCCCATCGCCGACCGCGAGCAAGCTTTGCGCGAGCTTGGCATTCCCGGCAAGTACGGCATTGGAATTTACGGACGTGTTCGGCCTGAAAAGGGAACGCATTTCTTTGTCGAAGCCATGCTAGAAGTCCTGCCCGAACATCCCGAGTTCACGGCCTGTATTGTTGGCAGAACGGCTCCCGAACATGCTGCGTTTCGTGCTCGGCTGGTCAAGAAAATCGAAGCAGCCAATCTAACGGGGCGGATTTTGTGGCTGGATGAAGTTCCTTACGACCAAATGCCACGGTTCCATGCGGCGATGGCTTTGTGCGTGGCGCCGCCATTGTATGAAGGATTTGGAGTCGTGCCGTTGGAAGCCATGGCCACCGGCGCGGCGGTCGTGGCGAGTCGCACAGGCTGTTACCCCGATGTGATCGTTCCTGGTGTGACGGGCGAGTTGGTTCCTCTCGGCGATCAAAAAGCGTTGACGGAAGCGTTGCGTGGGATCATGAAGTCACCAGAACGCTTGATCGAAATGGGCAACGCTGGCCGCGAACGGGTGGTACAGAAGTATTCCGCTCAGATCGAAGCCGAACGAATAATCGACGTTTACAAGCAGATGTGGAATAAGGCGGCTTAGGAAAGCCGAGTTATTGATGAAGTCTCGCGTGGAAGCATTTGTGATCTCGTTGCCCCGGGCCAAGGAACGGCATGCGCAGGTTGCTAAGCTACAGCGTGATTGTCCGTTGCCGTGTCATGTGATCGAGGCGGTAGATGGCGGCCAGTTGAGCGATCAAGAGGTCGCCCGCGTTTACAACAAGAACATTCATCGTCCAAAATATCCCTTTGAATTGCAGCGAGGCGAAATCGGGGCTTTCCTAAGCCATCGCAAGGCCTGGGCCGCGATTGTCGAACGAAACCTAGATGCCGGTTTGATTCTGGAAGACGATATCGAATTGGAGTTACCGGGATTTGCGAATTCACTGCAGTTAGCAATCGAGCACCTTAAAACTCAGTCGTACATCCAATTTCGGGTCTTTTGGGGTGAGCAGCATCCTAGCAAGCCTGCTTCGATGTCACCGACAAGTATCGTGCCATTAGGGGCCACATCGCAGTTGGTGGGTCGAGAAGCGGCGAGAAGGCTTTTGAATTGCACCGAGCAGTTTGATCGGCCAATCGACACGTTCGTGCAGATGAAATGGCTCTCGCAGATTGAAACCCACGTTGTAAGCCCCTCCTATGTGGCGGAGATTTCGCGGAATCTTGGAGGCACCACTGTACGTCAGAAGTCGCGAAGTCTCTTGAGTCGCCTGCACCGCAACTTGATGCGACCAGTTTATCGCGCCAAAGTGTGTGCCTATTCGTACTGGTATCAATCCTTGAGAAACAACGAAGAATTCGTCGGCGTGGCCAAAAGCCGTGCCGCTTAGTTCAATACGACACCCTTGAAAGCATGCCGTCACAATATCTCATCTAAAAAGTATTCACTGGGGCAAGGAGCCTCTATGGCAGTAGGATTTCTTCCATACGGATTGCCTGGTTGCAAATTCGAGCGGCTTGCCGACATCAAACTTACGGACCTAAATTGGCCGTTGGGTGAGAGTCGTACGCAAGGCGTTGTGGGAGATTTGACTGCCAAAGATCATGTCATCATGTGTGTGAGCTCACGGGCGTTGCTAGTCAATCGCAGCGGACTGAGTTGCCGGTTGTCGTTGGCGTTGTTCGAGCCGCCCGCAATTCACGGCCGCTACTATCACGTCTTGCCGTATATTTCGCACAAGTTCCATAGAATATTTACCTACAACACATCGCTACTAAGCCGTATTCCGAATGCGCGATTTCAAGCTCATGGCGGCTGTTTTTTGGATTTGCCTGTAGAGCACGATGAAAAATCGTTTCAGATTTCGATGATTGCTTCGAAGAAACGTAAAACCTCCGGTCATCGCTTACGACATCGTTTGGCCGATTGGTCTCAGCAGGCCGGAGTCGACCTGAAGCTTTTGGGTCGAGGCTATTGTCCACTGGAGAGAAAGTCCGACGGTCTCGTGCCATATCGTTATTCGGTTGTGATTGAGAATTGCCAAGAGCAAGGTTATTTCACAGAAAAGCTGATCGATAGCCTGTTATGTTTATGCCTGCCAATTTATTGGGGACCACCTGACGTGGCACATTTCTTTGATCCTCGAGGACTAATCCTCTGTAGTAATGAGACAGAGATGCGTGAAGCCATCGAGCGAGCAGATATCAAAGAGTACGAGAGCCGCCTGCCATTTTTGCTGGACAATTGTAAACGAGCAAAAGAGTATCTCGACCCACGGGTTACGATGGCCGAGTTCCTGGTAGATGAAGATCGTTTGCCATCTCGTTACGCCGCATAAAAGATCCGCTTAATCAGTAGAATGCCATGACCAAGATTCCCAATGATCTGACGTGCCTCGTCCCGACTTATAACCGTCCGACTTTTCTGCGTCGCTTGCTCACCTTTTGGGACCATGTCTCTGCGCCAGCCCCGATCATCGTTGTCGATTCGAGTAAAGGGGACGCACGCCGGGAAAACGAGCGAATCGTCCGGGAGTTTTCGCGGCGTTTACCACTGCGTTATGAGCACATTGATTTGCCGATCATCGTGAAGATGGCAGCAGCTGCCAATTTGGTTAAGACGCAATTTGCATTCTTCTGTGCGGACGACGATTTCATTCTGCCGACGGGTGTGAACACAAGTCTGGAAATACTACGTCAGTCGCCGGATTATGTGTGCGCGCAAGGAATGATCGTCAGCGTACGTTCGGTCACAGATTATCGTTGCCGAATCATGCGAGGTTACGATCTATCTTCAAACTCAGCGGTGAATCGTTTCGAGCAAATTGCTAAGTATTGGTATTCGACGTTTTATGCCGTCAATCGAACTGCGGAATTACAAGAATGTTTTCGCGTCACTTTAGAAGGCCCCAAATACGAACAAGCACGAATCTATCCTGAATTCATGTTATCACAGATGGCCGTGCTTCTGGGTAAAGTCAAATTTTTCCCAGAGATTTATGGTGTTTGGCAAACTCATGCTTTGAACGAGCATCGTAAATTGCCTGCCGTGCAAGAATTGACAGCTGGCATCAAGCACTATGAGCATTTCCAAGAGGTTTTGGCCGCAGAGTTGGCGCGTTATTCCACGCTGAACTACGATCTTTGTTTGGATATTGTTGATAGGAATTTTGCTTCGTTGATCAATGGGCGTGTTTCCAATCAACGACTGACCTCAAAAGTGAAATCCGAGATCATGCGAGTCGTGCGTCGTATCGAAGGAATGTTTAAGAAAGACGAATACTTAGAACGGCGCACCCTGACTCCGAGTAATCCCAAATGGCAGGACCCGGCTTGGCAATGCGCTCATCGACTGATCTGTAAATTTCCTAATGGAATTTCAGAAACTGAGGCTCCCTTCGTGAGATCTCAAATCGATCAAACTGCCGCTGCGTGAGCATCTGGAATAAGTGCTAGCAGAACCTGATCTTGTCGCTGCTATGCCTCTGAAGTAGTATCTGCGGGTCCATTCCGGCGGATCAAGGATTGACCCAGGGGATAATATCGATGCGAGTGGTGCTACTTGCGGGAGGCATGGGCACACGTCTTCAAGAAGAGACGTCATTTCGCCCCAAGCCTATGGTGGAGATCGGCGGCAAACCGATTCTTTGGCACATCATGAAACATTACGCCAGCTATGGATGTGATGATTTCTACGTTGCGCTTGGCTACATGGGTGAGTTCATCAAGAATTATTTCTTGCAAGGATTCAACCTCAACGGAAATCTCACGGTCGACTTCGCTCGGCGAATGGTCACACGTGAAGACGTTGAAAGCGAAGAATGGCGACTCAATTTGATTGATACCGGATTGCATACCCTTACAGGGGGACGGTTGTTTCGTCTCCGGCGTTGGTTGGAAGGTGAGACTTTTATGCTCACCTATGGCGATGGTGTTAGCAACATCGACGTAAGAGCACTGTTGGATTTTCATCGTAGCCACGGCAAGTTGGCTACGGTGTCGGCGGTGCGTCCGCCGGCTCGCTTTGGTGGTTTGGTTCTGGATGGCGACCGAGTCGAAAGATTTACCGAGAAACCAGTTGCTGGCGAAGGCTGGATCAACGGAGGTTATTTTGTATTTGAACCCGGCGTGTTTGACTATCTGCAGGATAATCAATTCAGTCTCGAAATCGACGCGCTGGAGAAAATAGCCGCTGACGATCAACTGGCTGCTTTTCGTCACGAGGATTTTTGGCAATGTATGGACACGCTTCGCGACAAGCACACCCTCGAGAATCTGTGGCAATCTGGAGAAGCTCCATGGAAGACTTGGGATGAAACAAAGCCAGCTCGTCTCGAACTCAAGCCTCAGAACGAGCAAATGAATATCTTGCGGCAATCGGCCTAAATGTAGACGAATAACCGAAGCATCGAAAGCAATTGAGAATGGTCAACATCACGCCCAATCGTGATTTCTGGAGAGATCGTCGCGTGTTTGTCACGGGCGCTACGGGTTTGGTTGGAAGCTGGTTGGTGCGGCGGTTACTCGAAGCTGAGGCCGACGTTGTTTGTTTGGTGCGAGATTGGACACCACAGGCTGAACTCATGCGTAGCAGCATGATCGATCAAGTCACGATAGTTCGCGGTGATATTTGCGATTCGACTGTTTTGGAACGTGCCTTAGGCGAGTTTGAAATCGACACAGTCATGCATTTGGCTGCCCAAACGATCGTTGGGATTGCTAATCGCAATCCACTATCGACATTTGAAGCAAATATTGGTGGTACTTGGAAATTGCTCGAAGCCTGCCGTCGCAGTCCTCGTGTCAAACAGATTGTTGTAGCTTCGTCGGACAAAGCTTATGGCGATTGTCTGACGTTGCCTTATACGGAAAAAACAGCGCTGGCGGGACTTCATCCTTACGACGTAAGCAAATCGTGTAGTGATCTGATTGCACAAACGTATGCGCACACCTACGGCACGCCCGTGTGTATCACGCGGTGCGGAAATTTTTATGGTGGCGGCGATTTGAACTGGAATCGAATCCTACCTGGAACGATCCGGTCGTTATTGCGTGGTCAGCGTCCGGTCATTCGATCGGATGGGACATTCGTGCGCGACTATTTTTATGTCGAAGATGGCGCGGCAGCTTACATGCATCTGGCTGAAAAAATGGTGCAAAATTCCAGCCTCATCGGACATGCATTTAATCTTTCTAATGAAATTCAACTGACAGTATTGGATCTTGTCGAACGCGTATTGCAGCAGATGGATTCCAAACTTACTCCTCAAATTCTCGGCGAAGCTTCGAATGAGATTAAGCATCAGTATTTAGATGCTACGAAAGCGCGTGAGGTGCTCGATTGGCAGCCACTATTCACGTTGGATGAAGGACTATCAAGGACGATTCAATGGTACATGAACTACTTTCACGGCGATCGGAAACCTGTAAGCACGTCTGCTGCCGTTCCTGCGGCCAAGATGGCCTGACGGAAATCCTTACATTGGGCAGTACCCCGCTCGCCAATCGATTGCTCACCGACGAGCAACTCGGCGAACAAGAACCGACCTGGCCTTTAGATTTGGCTTGGTGTCCTAAATGTTCGCTCGTTCAAATCACCGAGACGGTGGCACCCGAGATTCTGTTCCGTGATTATGCGTACTTTTCTTCGTTCTCCGACACGATGGTTTCGCATGCGAAGACGATTGCCGAGCGACTGATAGGCGAACGCAAGTTAAACAGCGACAGCCTCGTTATGGAAATCGCAAGCAACGACGGCTATCTGTTGCAGTGGTATCACCGATCAGGCGTGCCGGTCTTGGGAATCGAACCGGCCCGCAACATCGCAGCGGTGGCAATCAAGGAACGGGGCGTTAACACGATTTCCGAATTCTTTGGTTCAGAGATTGCCGCCAAATTGGCTGCTGAAGGTCAGCGTGCCGACATTATTCACGCCAATAACGTTCTGGCTCATGTGGCCGATCTGAATGGTATTGTCGAAGGTTTTAGCAAGCTGCTCAAACCGGAAGGCATGGCAGTCGTGGAGTGTCCTTACTTGCACGACATGATCGAAAACGTCGAATTCGATACGATTTATCACGAGCATTTGTGCTATTTCTCACTGACTGCGCTAGACAAGCTGTTCAGACGACATGGTCTGACGATTGTCAATGTCGAGAAGTTGGCCATTCATGGCGGTTCGATTCGCATTTTTGCCACACCCAGCAAGGTAGCAGAGATTCTGCCTGCTGTTTCGCAATTGTTGGCTGAAGAGGCTAAGTGGGTTGAGAGCGAAGAATTTTACCTTGGCTTTGGCACACGGGTCGCTAGGCTTCGCCGGGAACTCGTGGGTTTGCTAGAGCAATTGAAATCCGACAACAAGCGTATCGCGGTTTATGGCGCTTCCGCAAAAGGAAGCACGCTGCTCAATTACTTTGGAATTGGCTCCGAGGTGCTGGAATACGTTGTCGATCGTAGCACGGTCAAGCAAGGCCACTACACTCCTGGTACGCATCTGAAGATATGTCATCCTGAGAAACTAGTTGAAGATCAACCCGACTACTGTTTGTTGTTGACTTGGAATTTTGCAGACGAAATTCTCGAACAACAGCACGAATATCGCGCTAACGGTGGGAAATTCATTATTCCGATCCCAGAACTGCGCGTGGCATAGCCTAGGAGAGGCGTGTGCGATTTCTGCCTACGGAACTCGATGGCGTAATGCTCTTACAGCCGGAACGTAATGAAGACGAGCGTGGCTATTTCGCACGCTTATGGTGCGAACGTGAGTTTGCGGAACAAGGTTTGAACACGAACTTGACGCAAATCAATGTCTCGCACAATCGTGTGCGAGGGACACTGCGAGGGATGCATTTTCAAATCGCCCCGCATGCTGAGATCAAAATCGTTCGCTGTAACCGCGGAAGCATTTTCGACGTGGTGGTGGACGTGAGGTCCGATTCACCCACGTATTGCCGTTGGCAAGGATTTCAGCTCAATCAGGCGAATGGCGACATGCTCTACATTCCCGAGGGGTTTGCTCACGGATTTCTCACCCTGAGCGATGACGTGGAAGTCTACTATCAAATGTCGACAGGCTATTCTGCTGAAAGCGCGCGAGGACTGCGATGGGATGATCCTGCGCTGGGCATCTACTGGCCGGGCGAAGTCAAAGTGATTTCGCAGCGAGATCAAGATTGGCCGAGGTTAGCATGAAGCGGCTATTAATAACTGGAGCGACAGGGTTTGTTGGCCGCGCTTGCCTGCCGTGGCTTGATCGGCAGAAATGGGAAATTCATACCGTCTCGCGCAACATAGATGAACACATTCCGCAGGTTCATTCGCATTGCGCCGACATGAAGGAGCCGCGCGAAATTCGGACGCTGTTGCAAAATGTGAAGCCCACGCACTTGTTGCATGCTGCTTGGTGTACCAATCCCAAAGATTTTTGGCACTCGCCGGATAACCACGAGTGGCTGGAAGCGAGTCTTGAACTATTTGAAACTTTTGTTGAATGCGGCGGATTACGAATTGTTGGGCTCGGTTCGTGTGCGGAATACGATTGGAACCAGGGTATCTGCACAGAGCATGAAACGCCTTGCCGCCCCAGCACGCCTTACGGTGAAGCAAAACTAGCCGCGGGGCGTTATCTGGATCAATTAAGTCGCCAAGGGATAAGCACGGCCTGGGCACGACTGTTTTTCGTGTATGGCCCGGGCGCTAGCATCGACCGGATGCCCGGCTCGGTGATCTCGGCCATTGCACGTGGCGAACCGGCACTGTGTTCAACGGGCGAGCAACGACGAGATTTTCTTTACATTCAAGATGTTGCCCGCGCGATTGTCGCGATCATCGAGAGTGGAGCGATGGGACCGATCAATGTTTGCTCGGGAACGGCGACCTCGATCGGTTCAATGGCCGAACAAACAGCAAGACTTATGGATGGTGAGTCGCTCTTAAGACTCGGGGCGTTGCCTGCCCGTCCCCACGATCCTGCTTTAATAGTGGGGGATAACGGTCGCTTGATCCACAAGGTCGGTTGGCGACCACGATTTTCGCTTGCCGAGGGACTGCGAGCGACGATTTCCGCTTGTAGTTCCCATGATGCCAGCACTCAGGGTGTTGATCTTGCGAAAAGTGGAGCCAGTTGAGATTATCCAATCGCGGATTCGGATAGCCGCGTATTTCCGTCGAGACTTTCAGGGATGAATTTATGAAATTGACGATCGATACCGTTGCCGGCACGCTGACGGAAATTGATGGCGAACACCGGACGATGAAACTCTATTCACCTGAAGCGTTTAACATTCTTTCGCGCGAGTGGCTGCGAATTGGTTGGGACCAAAAGTATCCCTACACGTTTTCGTGGCTGGGCCGTCCGATTATTCAGCTCCCTGAAGATATGATTCGAACACAGGAAGTCATTTACCGTCTGAAGCCCGATGTGATTCTAGAGACAGGCGTGGCTCACGGCGGCTCGTTGATTTTTTATGCTAGCCTTTGCAAAGTTTTGGGCAAAGGCCGTGTGGTTGGCGTAGATATCGAAATCCGCCCACACAACCGCAAGGCCATCGAGAACCATGAGCTGGCATCGTACATTTCCCTCATTGAGGGAGATTCAGCGGGATCAGAAACATTGGACCAAGTGCGGTCGCTCATCAAGCCAGGTGAAAAGGTCTTAGTGATCCTCGACTCCTGCCACACCAAGTCTCACGTGCGTGCCGAGCTAGAAGCTTATTATCCACTCGTTTCGCTGGGATCCTACATCGTCGCGACCGACGGGATCATGAAATTCGTTCATGACGTACCTCGTGGTAACCCAACGTGGAAGGACGATCATCCCGAAGCGGCTGCGGTGGAGTTTGCCGAGGAGCATCCCGAGTTTCTGCTGGAGCAACCCGAATGGACCTTTAACGAGAGTCCATTGTGCGACAACGTGACTCACTGGCCAAGTGCGTGGCTGAAACGAGTTGCGTAAGCGGAGAGTCATCTTGAGCGATCAAAGTTCACCATGCCCCGTCTGTAAGAACCAGCAAACGGTCAACACGGTTAAGCGTCATCGCTTGCCAGCGATGCAAAATTATGTGTATCGCAGCGAGAAACTTGCGCATGCCGTGAAGCCGGGGCAATTCGCTTTGACAATTTGTGAGAGCTGCGGTTTCGCATTCAACGGCCAATTCGATCCCGAATTGCTGACGTACGATGAAGGATATGACAACAGTGTTCCTTCGACGGCGATGGCCAACTACTACGGAAGCTTGGCAGACTATTTCAACAAAACTTATCTCCACGACGAAGGATTCATCGTCGACGTCGGTTGCGGCAAAGGGACATTCCTCAAAGCCCTTTGCGATAAATATCCCAATGTCCGTGGCTTAGGAATTGATCCTAGCTACGAAGGGGATCTCATAGAAAACCAAGGCCGCTTGCGATTCATTCGCGATTTTTTTGCGGAAGGACAGCTGCAAGAAAAGCCAAGCTTAGTCATTTGCCGCCATGTGCTGGAACACATTCCTCAGCCGGTCGAGTTTCTTGCAACAATTCTCGAAGCGCTGAGAGCCTTCCCCGATGTACCGGTGTTTGTGGAAGTGCCGGATTTGGGTTGGATTCTCAAAGAACGAGCCTTTTGGGATTATTGCTACGAGCATTGCAATTATTTTACGCCCACGAGCTTAGCCACGGCTGCGACGTTGGCGGGGATGCGGATCCAGCAGGTACGGGCAGCTTTTGGCGACCAATATATGTGGCTCGAAGCACGGACATCTTGCTTAAAAGCTTCGGTCGATACTGGCACGACGGGACAGCGATTAATTTCAGAAGCGATGCAGTACGTGCGTCAAGAAGATTCGCTCATTGAGAATGCTCGCGAACATCTTTTAGAGCTAAAGCGCGAGAATTATCAGATTGTGCTTTGGGGAATGGCTACCAAAGGAACTTTGTTCTCTTACTTGGTGGATCCTAAAGCGACGCTGATTGACTATCGAATCGACATCAATCCCAATAAGCAAGGTTGCTATACGCCGATTGTTGGTCACCGAATTGATGCACCTGCCGTATTGCAAGCTCAGTCACAAAAACCAACAGTTGTGATTGTAATGAACGAGAATTACTGGCGAGAAATTCTCTCTTGCTGCGAAGCGCTAGGTGTCGATCCCATCTTGATTAACGCAGCTTGCCAAACTTTGGGCAAACTGGCTGCGGCAAGCTGAATACCTTGCATTAGGTAACAGGGCAGGCAAGTTGTTTGCCAGTTCTCCAGCGCTTACAATCGATGTGAGTATTTACAACTCCAGAGATATGTAGGCCAATATGCTTCGTACCTTATTTGTTTGCGGCTTTTTTTGGGCAAGTTGGACAACCAATTTTCTTACCCCTGAAATATGCGTTGCAGGTGGCGGACCTGAAAACGTTCTGTTGGTCGTAAATGTCAACAGCGAAGCATCAAAAACCGTGGCAAATTACTACATCGATTTACGTAAGATACCGCCAACTAATGTTTTCTATTTAAATTTTCCCGCAGGCAGGGTTTCCATTCCCAGCAATATCTTCGAAAAACTAATCCTATTGCCCATTTTTAAGGAGATTGAAAAGCGTAAGTTATCAAAACAGATCGACTGCGTCGTCTATTCATGCGACTTTCCTTGGCGCGTCGACTTTAAGAAGCAGTTCGCCTCTGAGAATCTGGGGCGTAGTTTTACGCCCATGTGTTCGTTGACGAGTGCCACATATCTGTATGCCTTCGTGCAACAACACCGCAAAGAAATGTTCGGGCTCAACGCAAACTTTTATGCGGCACCTTTTGATCCGTTGGTGGTAGTATCAAGAGCATTTCGAGCTAACTATCGTTGGTCGTTAGGTGGGAAACGCGCTGGACAGGAAGGTCTTCCTTACATGATGTCGGCCATGTTGGGAGTTAATACCGTCCCAGGCAACACCGTGGACGAGATTGCGTGGTATTTACAACGCGCCGTGCCCGCTGACGGGAGTGCTCCCGGCGGGACGATTTACTTTGCGGCAAACAAGACCATCCGCTCAAAAGTACGCGATCAAGACTTCCCGGCAGCTGTGCGGCTTATCCAGCTTGCGGGCGTACGGGCCCAAATCGTTCAGGAATTCTTTCCACAGAATAGGCCGGACATGGCGGGAGTGACATGTGGTCATAGCAATGTGAATCCCGCGGGTTCGGGAAGCCGTTTTCTTCCCGGGGCATTCTGCGACAATTTGACAAGCTCAGGCGGGCAATTCTTGCCAGATAAACGTCAAACAGTAATTAGCGAGTTTCTACGTATCGGCGCGGCAGGTGCTTGCGGCACGGTGATCGAACCTACGGCCATTCCTCAAAAGTTCCCCAATGCTTCTTTGCACGTGCATTACGTGCACGGTTGTTCGCTCGCAGAATCGTTTTACCAAGCCGTGGCTAGCCCGTTTCAGCAAATACTGGTTGGCGATCCCCTCTGTCAGCCTTGGGCAAAAATACCAAAGGTTACCGTGACGGGGATTACCGAAGGAGAATTTGCCAAAGGAGTCGTTGAAATTGTTCCTACGGCAACAGGCACGCAACAGCCTGTGGCTTCATTTCAGTTGTTCGTCGATGGAAATTTGCAGCAACAAATTTTTCCAGGCGAACGATTCAAGCTGGATACAACGAAAATGGCAGATGGCTATCACGAAGTTCGCGTTGTGGGGACGGACAACACTCCGATAGAAACACAAGGCCGGTGGATAGGATCACTCAACGTCAAGAATGGACGCGATGCGATTCAATTGTCCTTGGCTTCTGGCACGGAATCGCCAATTTTGAATTTCAGACTTTCGGCGACGCAGCCGACGCCAACTTCCATCGTGTGGAACGGTGTTGAGGTCGCCAAATTGCCCAGCGGCGAGGGGCCATTCACGATTGAGAAAAGCAAGCTTGGATCAGGTACCGTCACACTGATGGCAGTAGCCAAAGGCGAAAATGGCCTGCGTTCACAACCTTTGCGAGTGATGATTGGCGAGTGATGTTCGAGGATGCTATCAAGAGTTAATGATTAGCATCGAAACGGAATCTCTCAAAATGTCTCGACTCTGGATGCGTTGATATTTTGCAGCATTTACCCAACCCGTGTCGAATTTGTTGACACTTTTTGGGATACCCGCAAAGATAAATTGTAGCGAACCAAGTCGTTTTGCCAGACTTGCTGACCGCCGATAACTGCTTTTCAAACAATGAGTTGCGTTCTGCAATCGTCGGGGGCCTGAAGCCGAGATTTTGAGAGTTTCTAGCCTCTGGCCCGCCAATTGCTTTGTTTCACGCCACGCCAGCAGGAATGTTGGAGAATGACGATTCTAGGGGCTGACGGCTTGAAGCGGGTTAGAGCAAGTTCAACGTCAAATCGACGGCTTCTTTTAGCTCCTAGGCACACTCAGGCCTTTACGGGTTGGGTGGCGGCTACAGACAATAAGAAATGACGTGAATTCGAGAGAAGGCGTCCTCAATCGTGAGGGCGGATTGTGGGGAACGTTACTTCCTAGCAAGACTTCCCAGTTCCTTAACAAGCATGCTTACAATGAATTGTGAGTAAATCACAAGCGACTCAGCAGGGATTCTGATGCTGATCAGCGGTAACGCTGAGGAGTCTTTTACAACATGTTTTACCTCTTAGCCGTTTGCTGTATCGCCGCGTTTGTGAGCTACACGATCACAAACTTTGTCGGCATCTTCGCCCCTCAGTGGGGATTGGTTGATCGTCCCGACGGGCATCACAAAAGTCACAAACGCGAAGTGGCCTTAGGTGGCGGCTTAGCAGTGTTTTTGGCTGCTGCCATCACCTTTGCTGTCGAATATTTTTCCTCTTCCCGGCTGCAAAAGTTGTTGGGCGAGAATGAATCCTTGTTGGGTGGCTTACTGCTCGCATGTGGTTGGATCGTGTTATTGGGACTGTGGGACGACCGCTTCGGCATGAAGGGGCGCTATAAATTATTTGGACAATTTATAGCAACCTTAATCGTCATCGCCTCTGGACTGCAGATTCACACGATTGTCGTCTTCGACTACAAGATATCACTGGGATACTTTTCGATACCTTTTACCGTGTTCTGGCTCCTCGGGGCAATTAATTCCTTGAATTTGCTCGACGGTATAGATGGGTTGGCCACGACCATCGGTATTATTCTCTGTGCCACGATTTCAATGATTGCGGTCTTTATGTCCCAACCAGCTGTGGCGGTTGTAGCAGCAGTTTTTGTGGGAAGTCTTCTCGGTTTTCTGCCTTTCAACTTTCCGCCCGCTCGGATGTTTTTAGGTGATGCTGGGAGCATGCTCATCGGCTTAGTGGTGGGTACCTTGGCGATTGGCGGTTCGATGAAAGGACCGGCCACGGTCGC
The DNA here is from genome assembly GCF_041737835.1 of Bythopirellula sp. NCBI lineage: Bacteria > Pseudomonadati > Planctomycetota > Planctomycetia > Pirellulales > Lacipirellulaceae > Bythopirellula > Bythopirellula sp. The sequence goes on from NZ_JBGSQY010000024.1 coordinate 103,551, forward strand.
CATGGCCGCTCCACTAGCTATTTGGGCACTACCAATCTTCGATTCTGTAGCAGCGATTATTCGCCGCAAACTCTCAGGCCGTAGTATTTACGCCACGGATCGCGGGCATCTGCACCATCGTTTGATGGCGGTCTTCGGCAAGAACACTCGCGTTCTGGCCGTTGTAGCCGTGTGTTGCGCCATTACCTGTGCCGGGGCAATGATCAGCATTTTCATGAGGAACGATGTTATTGCCTTGCTTACGATCCTTTCCGTGCTGCTCATTCTGATTCTGACTCAAATGTTTGGTCACATTGAGTTGGTCATGGTGATCAGTCGTTTGAAGGGATTGCTCATGTCCATCTTCCGAGCCGGTGGTGCGCGGCAGTACGTTTTCCGGTTGCAAGGCTCGAGGGATTGGAACCTCATGTGGCAATCAGTGATCGAGTATGCCGAGAAACTGGATCTCATTGAAGTGAAACTCGACGTGAACCTTGCGGCCTTGCAGGAAGGGTTTCATGCCTCGTGGCGTCGGCCGTGCCGTACGGAGAAGTCACAACGCTGGGGTGCGGAAGTCCCTTTGTTTTCGGGCGAGCACGTCATCGGCCGTTTGACAGTTTGCGGCAACAGGCCCATGGGCATGACTTCTTGCGAAACCATTAATCAGCTGATGGAGCTCCTTGAGCCGCTCGAAAATGAGATTGTAGCTCTGGCAGGAAACAATGCCGTTAAAGAATTGCCACAACCTTCGACGCCAGAAATACCCTCTGCTAAGGTCGCCTCTCAGGTTCCCGTGGCATGAGCTTTAGTTAAGCTTACAGGAATAGTTTCGTGGGAGGGATCCTGCCCCCCGGCTAACTCTTGGAAATGTGAATATCCTTCCTATTTCGAGTCCTCTTTATTGATCTCGTAAGAGAGAAGATATTCTGCCCCACCTCTAGACGTTCCTAATCAAAAAGCGGAAGTAGATCGCATCGCCCATCGTGCGTAGATGGGGGTATCTTGTGAGAATCCTGGTTTCCTCTATTTAACAGTCATTGCTTCCTTTATCACAATTCTTGAGCAGTAGATATCGATGTCTTTTGAACCTACTACTCCAACTGCAACCGCAGGCCCCAGCAAAAAGGTAACTAAACCTAGCAGGGCCGTATCGAGCGTGGCTTGGCTGGTCAGTGAAACATTGGTGGCAAGGGTTGTCGCTTTCGGCAGTCAGTTGCTGTTGGCCTATTTGTTGGTCCGCGAAGACTTTGGTCTATTCGCGATGACCAATATGGTGCGGGCGGTCGCCGAGCTAATCGCTTCACCTGGACTTCGGACCCTTTTGATTCAGCGTCATGCTGAGTATGACAAGCTCGCTGCTCCGGTTTTTTGGCTAAGTGCGCTACTAGGGCTGCTGGGGGCGGCGAGCGTCTGTGTGGTGACGTACTTCTGGTACCAAGGAGAAGAAAACGCTCTCGCAGCTAGAATGATCTATGTTGTAGCACTTTCGATTCCCTTACGTGCAGTTTGTGTCTTACCTGAGTCAGCATTACGCATCAGGATGCAGTTTGCACAAATCGCTATGTTAGGTGCATTAAATGTCGTTTTGACCTGTGTGATTTCGATCACGCTGGCCTACTACGGATTTGGTGCTATGAGCCTGGTAATTCCCTTCCCTATTGTGGCATTGATTCAGCTGGCAATTACCTGGTGGCTTGTGCGTCCGCAAATCGGTAGGAGATTTTCCATCGACGATTGTTGGGGGATACTTCATAGTTCACTTGTGCTATTCGCAAGTCGTGTGCTGACCGTTCTCTCGGCAAACATCGATTATTTCTTCCTGCTCATGTTCCACGATAAGGTCGTTGTGGGTTTGTATTTTCTGGCATTTAATATCTCAACGCAAACTTTGCGTTTGTTCTCCGAAAGCCTCGTGCAAGTCTTGATGCCCTCATTAGTTCACATTCCCGAGCAAGAACGTCGACTGGCAACGACAGTTCGCGCAACTCGAGCCATTTCGCTGGTCGTCATGCCTAGTTGTTTTCTTCTTGGGCTAATTGCCAAGGAATTTGTTGAGATCGGTTACCGGCCAGAGTATATTGATATGGTTCCTATTTTAGTGGTTCTGTGCTTAGGCATGGCTTTCCGTTGCGTTGGGGCGATCTCCAATGCGCTCCTCAATGCCCAGGGGAGATTTGGAACCGTTTTGACCTTTGATGTGTTGACGACCGCGATCTTTTCCGCCAGCGTTGGAGTGGCGGCTTGGCTAGGGAGCGCCGTAAGTGTGGCATTTGTCGTGAGTGCGAATGTCATCATTCGTATGTTATTCCTGCAGCGGGCTGCATTGACCTACAACGGCGTTACCTATTTCCGAGCAGGAGTTATTTCATATCTTTTGCCTGTAGCGGTTGCCTTTGTGGCGTATCTCGCGGGCGTTAGCAGTGTCCAATGGCTTCAGGCAAATGTAGTTGTGAGCCCCTGGAGAGCTGCCGCAATCAAAATCGCGAGTTTTTCGGTGACCTACCTGTTGTTGGCGTTTTGGCTGATGAAGGATGACGTTCTGGCCTTGATATCACGAATCGCAAGTTTGTGGCCTAGAATTTTCATGGGACCCGATAGGAAGCTTGCCGACGGATCAACGCCACAGTAGTTTCTGTTAAATCCGCGAATACCAACAATGAAATATCTTTACGCTAACTTTACCGATTCGGCCATCAACTACGGAAATCTGATCATTGATTTCGCTACGAAGAGGTTATTGAAGAATCAGCTGCAATTGAAGTATGACGAATTCGATTGCCTCAACGGTGGGGGCCTGCCCCAAGGCGAGTATGATTTTGCAATCATCCCCGGTTGTACGTTGTTGACGGCAGGCCAATCTCAAGGTTTGCGTTCGCTATCTGAACTGAATATTCCTATTTATTGCTTAGCAGGAAATATTTGGGCGCCACAAAAGCCATACGGCTTTTTACTTCGGACTCGAGTTCTCCGCTTTCGTCAGCCACCAGAACCTGACTTAGGAATCGTGCGGTTGTGCTGTCAACCTGTTGGCTGTCGCGACCCATACACTTACGATCAGATCACTCGCGCTGGGATTCAAGCCATTTACATGGGCTGTCCGACATTGTTGCTGCCCAACGACGGTACAGGCAACGATGGCTTTGTGCTGTTTAGCTTTGGCCGGCATCACTTACGAACACAGGTTCGCTATGGTCGCCAACTCTCTCACGACGCCAATGTGATTGGAATTTGTCATCAAAAAAATGACTATGACCGAATTCGGGCCGCGGGGTGGCGATTACCTTTGGTAGATTATCACGGCGACCTTGATATGTACCTGAGCTATTTCAAGCGTGCTTCTGTGGTCATCACAGGACGTTTGCATGGGGCTTTGCCTGCCCTCGCATATGGGAAACGCGTATTTTACTTCGGTACCAACGACAGTAGGACCACGATTCTGGATGACCTAGGAGTGCCAATTCATCCTTATCGAGCAATCCCACATGGAGTAGCACTAGCTTCGAGTGCAATTAATGGGGGTGTCGTTGACTACTACAAGAAGAGTTGGCAGGGCATGTTAGATTTGATCTTGGAGCAATGCAGATCGTCACCGTCCTTTCAGAATGGTAGAGCGATAGAACATGCTTGACTTTGCCACCTAGGTTAGATTTTTCACTAACTTCTTGGCAATTGATTGTCACAACTTATAAAATTTTTGATTTCATCCATATCGAATGTTTTTGCCTCCACAAACTGCCACGATATTAATTACCACCAAAGACCGTGCGGAACTCTTTTCGCGGGCTCTGGAGTCTGCACTGATTCAAACAGTCAAGTGCGAAATTGTTATCGTCGACGATGCATCTAGTGACAACACCTCGCAAGTTGCTCGGCAACTGTGTCCTCACGCGATAATTCTGAAAAACCACTCGCCTGTGGGAATAATTGCTGCGAGAAACCAAGGTTTTGAAGTTGCAACTGGTGATGTTGTCTTCACTCTCGACGATGATGCCACTTTCTCGGGCCCAGGTTTGGTCGCCAGCGTGCTGGCAGAGTTCGATAAACCTTATGTCGGTGCGGTGACGATTCCTTTGATCGACCACTTACCCGATGGAACGGTTCGACAACGTCTGCCTGTAGAACCTCAGTCCGATGACTTCTTATGTGTGCCAATATTTAGCGGAGGAGCCAATGCCATCCTCAAGCAGCTATTTTTCGATTGCGGCTCCTATTGCGGCACATTCCGCCAGGGCGAAGAACGGGGGCTTTCGCTCAAAATGTTAGAGTTGGGCAAGATCGTACGCGTCGCCAGCCAATATCATATCGACCATTATCCGCAGGCCAGAGCAGGGGATCGATCACGTATCATCTTTTGGTCTGCACGGAACTTTTATCAATTTGGATGGCGGTATGTACCTTTTCCTACGCTCATATCTTTTCTTGCGGTAACGTCGTTAAGACAAGTCAAAAATGGTATTGCAAAGGGTTGTCCTTTACAGCCAGTGGCTGCGGCGGGATGTGCTGTCGCTGATGCGTGGAAAGCGCGCGCCAGTCGTAGTCCGGTTTCGAACAATAGCTTCCGCGCATTTCACGAGCTTTCTAGGTTTTCAATGCTTCGCCTTTCGGAACTGACAGCAATTCTCGACTCTCACAACGTTCTCCTCGCAAGCTCCTGAGCATATCACTATGGCAATCGAGAAGATTCGCCTGATTATTCAGCAACCATCGCTAGCGAAATATCGAGTACCTGTATTTCGTGAATTGGCGAAATACCCAGACATCGATCTCAAATTGCTTTATGGTGCGCGTCCCGATCTCCCCAACGTGGAACCTGACGGATTTGATGCCGAGCCAGTTTTCTTGTGGCAAAAGTCGCTTCGTGGTCAATATGTCTTCTGGCACTCAGCGCAGTGGAATTCTGCCTCGCTCAAAAACGCGGACGTGTTGATGTTGACTTGGAATCCTCGCTATTTGAGCCTTGTCCCAACCTTGCTGAAGGCTAAAGCGATGGGGGTGCCTACGATCTTGTGGGGCCACGGGTATTCAAAAACCGAAAACTCGATGCGAAGTAAAGTGCGCAATTCAGTCGCAAGGTTGGCTACGGCACTTATGTTTTACAATCAAGCAGCGGCCAACTCCTATCTCAACGCTGGCTTTGATTCGCGATCAATTTTTGTTGCCCGCAACAGTTTGGACCAGGAGCCTATCCGGCAGGCGAAGATTTTTTGGGATAGTAATCCCGACAAACTCGATGCCTTCCGCCGTGAACAGAATTTGGGATCAGGTCCCAATATTTTGTTTGTTTCGAGACTTGAACAGGCAAATCGATTAGATTTATTGGTTGAAGCCGTCGTGTTCCTAGTCGATGAATTTCCAAAGTTGCAAGTGAATATTGTTGGCAAAGGAGCTGAAGAGCAAGCACGGCTTCTGGCACTGGCACATGATCGTGGTGTTTCTAACCGGCTTCACTTTGTTGGGCCAATATACGACGAGACCGCACTGGCACCTTGGTTTCTGGCCTCGAATGTCTTTTGTTATCCGGCGAATATAGGTTTAAGTATTTTGCATGCATTTGGTTATGGGCTACCGGTTGTGACAAGCAACGACATAGGTAGTCAAAACCCCGAAATCGAAGCACTCAATCCTGGGGAAAATGGCTTGCTGTACGATCATCTCAATGCGAAATCGCTGGCGGATTCGCTCCGCACCATTTTCTTGAACCATGAGTTGGCTCAGCGAATGTCTTTAGAAGCTGTGCGAACCGTCAACGAGGAATTTAGCCTGGAGAATATGGTGGCAGGAATGGCCGCAGCCGTACGTCACTGCGATGGGAGATCATAAACTGCGCTGGCGATTGCGAGTGAAAGTATAATATTAATGTTCCGTGATTTTTCCGGTCTAACATCCTTGAATTGCAATTAACATGCTGCCAGATTTTTTTGTGGTCGGAGCTCAGAAAGCTGGCTCGACATATTTACTCGAATGCCTGAACGACCATCCGCAGATCTTCATGCCGGAGCAAGAAGTCGCTTTTTTTGAAGACTCGCTTTATGCAGAGGACCGGATCGAGGATTTTGAGAAGTACTTTGAAGCCGCTAAGCCCGGCCAAGTTCTTGGCGTGAAGCGGCCGAATCTTTTAGGGCATCCCGAGTGCCCAGAGCGTTTGCAGCGGCATATGCCCGACCTCAAAATCGTAGCGATCTTGCGACATCCGATCGAGCGAGCCGTCTCTGGTTATTTTCACTATATGAAGACGGGACTACTGCCGATTGCACCTGTCGAGATTGGCATGCGAAGGATTTTGCGAGGTGAATATAAGGAGTTTCCACGTGCACAGGATGTTTTGGAATTTGGGCTTTATGGCAAACAGTTAAGGCACTACGAAGAGTACTTTCCAAGAAAGAATATCTTGGTGATGTTGCTCGAAGATATGAAACTAGATGCGCAAGGCCAACTTGCTCAATTATATGCATTTCTTGGAGTGGCAACTGATTTCCATCCTGCTTCTTTCAATTCACGTCCCATGAAAGCGCCCTATTCTATTGCTAGACTGCGTTTATGGGATGTGATCGACCGACATACCCGTACTTGGTCACCCGATGGCAAATATTTTGTTCGGCAAGGTGGATTGTTTAAAACTCCACTTGTGGCTGCCAATAACCTGCTTGATCGTCTCATTTGGAGCAGGCTGTTCTCTGCCGAGCGTCCGCGATTGTCAGCCCAGTTGAAAGAGCAACTGATTGCCTATTACGCTCAAGACTCGAAATGTCTAGAGCAGTGGCAAGGGCAAAAGCTGACCGGTTGGAACGATTTGACGGAATATGACCTTGAAAAGGTTCCTTCCAAGGAAATGCTTTAGTCCCGTTTGAGGTATAATCTACAAATACGTACTTGGGGCCTGTAGACGCCTTCGAAATTACTTACGTTTGACTTAGTATCTAATTCATATGATTAATTCGACAGTTGTTGCTCTGTTTAGCATCGCAACGGCACTTGTCTTTCTGATGCTCAAGCAAGGTCTATCGCGCAAGGTAGACTTGTTTAGCGCGCGCAACATGTATCTTGTCGGTTTTATAATTTACCAGCTCACCAGTCCTGCACTTGCGCTTCAATCAGAGAATTTTACATATTTTCGCGTTTACTTCCCCAGCGATACCGGCAAGCAGTTTCTGATGATGGCGGCAACATTTGTCGCGATCTTTCTTTTTAGCTATCAAAGAATAGGCTTAACTCCCTGGGCGGCAAGCAAACTCAAGTTCCCCCCACGTGAGACAAACGATTTTCTACTCTTGGGCCTAGCCGTATTTTTGATCGTCTTAGGCATGCTCTTAAGGTTTATGCCAATTCCCAATCTCGCTGCACCGAGCGCACAAGTGTCAATCGCGTTTGCTGCGATTTCTTCGGCGATCAGTGGTTGGGTCTGGAGCAATCGAAGATCAAACATCCCTGTGGTGGTTTTGGCTGCTTTGATTGTTGCGGCTAGCTTAGTTATTGCTTTGACTGGGGTCTTTGGTCGCCGGCCTTTATTGGCCGTTGTGATGGGATTTGCTTGGGGAGTCTATCATCGACGAGCTCGTTTGATGAGTCCTGGTAAAATGATTCTTTATATCTCCCCTTTCTTGGCCGCTGCTGCAATTGCCGTGGCTGCCTTCACAGCAGCACGAAGTCACGACTTTGGCGGACAATCTGAGGCCAAAGGAGCCATCACTAAAATGATGGGTGCGAACATTAAAGAGGGCATGAAGAGTTTATTGGGGGGTCAGGCAACAGGATCGGCTTCCTTGTGGGCCGTTGAGCAATGGCCTGATCGTTTTGAGCAACGGTACTTCTACAGTCTTAGGTATATGGCGATGTGGTATATCCCTCGCTTCATGTGGCCGGACAAGCCCGAACCCCTTGGAAACGACATTGCCAAGCTCGCGGATGTCGATGGTGTGAATCAAGATGCAATTACTCTTCCACCGGGGGTGCTTGGTTATGCCAGGGCCGAAGGGGGATATTGGGCGGTCATTGTCTACGCCTTATTCTTTGGTCAGTTCTTGCGGTTTATCGATGAAATGGTACGGTTGAATCCCACAAATTCATTCATCATCTTGCCTGCGGCCGTGGCTACGGGACAAGCGTTCGGTTTGGCTCGCGGTTGCATTGCGGTCTTTACAGATCTAATTGTGCTCGGCTTCATTTCTACATATATAATTCTGTTCATAGCGGACCGTTTGTTCGGCAAAAAAATAGCTCAAGTGCAAATGAACCCTTGGCCGCAAATGCAATAAGACGATTTCCGAGAGGGTTGCGCCGCAGTTCTATGTCATTCTTAGATAATATTCGCGGATAATTCTATGCGCGATTCGATATCAATTGTTCATTTTTTCCCTAGAATTCGCAGGGAAGAGGGTGGAGTCGTACAGACGGTACTCGATTTATGCGGAACGTTGGCTGAAAGTGGGCATCGTGTGACCCTGTCCACGTGCGATGCCACGGATGTGCCGGAGACTTGGCAGCAAGCTCAAGTCGACTATCCACAAGTCCGAGAGTTGTCGACGTCTTCCTTGTTTGGAGCAGTTTTGAACCGACCTGCCCTAGACAAATTTCGTAGCATGCTCAAAGAGACCGATGTGGTGCATCTGCATACCCCTTGGGAATTAAGTAATCTCCAGTTGTCGCACCTCTTATATCGCGAAAAAATTCCATACATCGTTACGGTGCATGGAATGCTCGATGAATACAGCATGAGACAGAAAGCATTCAAGAAACGAGCATTTTTGGCACTGGGAGGTCGCAAGCTATTCACTCGCGCTACGACAGTTCATTTCACAGCTGAAGCGGAACGCGATCAGGCTCAACCGTGGATCCCAGGAAAATATCTGTCCTACATCCAAGCGTGTGCTATGGATCTTGCTCCTTACGAAAACCTACCGGGGCCCAGACCAGCTTTAGCGACCTTTCCTCAGATTGATTCGAGAAGACAGAAAATCTTATTTCTGAGTCGCGTGCATCCTAAGAAAGGCGTCGATTTGTTGTTGCAAGCGGCACAGCTGCTGAAAGCACGCGGTCTGACATTTGATTTACTAATTGCTGGGCCGGGAGAAGAGAAGTATGTGGTCGAACTACGGCAACTCGCTGGAAAATTAGGCGTTAGCGATTCAACCCATTTCCTCGGTATGGTTCGGGGTGACGTTAAGATATCTTTATATGAAGTTGCCGACGTATTTGTATTGCCGACACATCAAGAAAACTTTGGGCTCGTTTTGCCCGAGGCACTCGCATGCGCAACTCCGGTGGTAACCACTCGTGGCACGGACATATGGCGGGAGTTACAACAAGCAGGAGCATCGATTGTCGACAATCGCCCAGATAAACTTGCCGACGCAATTGCTGAACTTTTGACGGATGAGGCTAGAAGAATAAGATTGGGCGAGCGTGGTCGTAATTACGTGATGAAGTGGCTCGCTGAAGATCAGGTGGTAGCCGGTTACGAACGAATGTATCAGCAAACACTTCAACATGCTGGTAGGAACTGAAATTGCATGGCCATGCAAAATAAAATTGCGGAGCAATCGCTGTGCGATCTCAGTGCGTTTTCCAATCCAGCATACCAGCCGGGTCGTGGTTTCTTGGTACGCATGCTTTGGTATTATTGCAGCATTATATTTTTTGAAAGTGGCTGGCTCCCGCTAAGTGGTTTCAAAGTCAGAATATTACGATTGTTTGGTGCAACGATTGGAAACGGTGTTAACTTTAAGCCGAACGTGCGAATCAAATATCCTTGGCGGTTGTCAATCGGCGATCATTGTTGGATTGGTCAAAATGTGTGGATCGACAACATAGAAGACGTAACAATCGGAAGCCACGTTTGTGTTTCGCAATATGGCTATTTTTGCACGGGAAGCCACGACCACCGTTCACCAAATTTTGACCTTATGGCAAAGCCTATTATTGTCAACACAGGAGCATGGATTGGTGCCCGTGCGACGCTTTTAGGAGGCGTTGAAATTCAAGCCAATGCGATTGTTGCGGCGGGAAGTGTTGTTGTGAAGGATGTGCCTGCGGGAACAATCGTTGGCGGCAATCCCGCCAAAAATATCGGGTATCGTCAGTAATAGAAAGAATTTCATGGCCGGACAACACGATGACTTATCGTTCGATCAACTCAAGCGTGAGTATAATTTCCTGAACATCAGTAGTTATCCGCGCGTGCTGACAAACTTGATACTTGGAGAGCTTTCTCGGCGGCCTGGTCCAACAAAAGTGCTTGATGTCGGTTGTGGAAAGGGGATCGGTCGTAGTGTCGAATTACAGGAAGAGGTCGGAAAACTTGCGTCCGAGTTTTGGGGAATCGAACCTGATACGTCCGTACCAGCACCCAGTGGTTTGTTTACCAATTATCAACATGCCTTGATGGAGACCGCCGTTCTCCCTGAAAATTATTTTGATATCGTCTATTCCAGCATGGTGATGGAGCATGTCGAGAAACCCGAAGATTATCTTCAGGCCGTGAAACGATGCCTCAAGCCTGGCGGAGTGCATTTGTTTTTGACTCCCAACGCAAATAGCTTTGTACCTCGTGTAACAAAGTTGTGTCATCAATTAAAGCTCGATGAATTCGCGCTAAAACTTGTTAGGCGGCAGGACACGATTGAAGAGTATCATTACCCGGTCCAGTTCCGCTTCAATACGCCTCGGACAATTGATCGATTCGCTGAGCGCTTTGGCTTCCTTCCGCCGGAGTATGCCTACATCGAGGGAACGGGTGCTCGATCCTATTTTCCAGGGCCGTTTCGTATCATTTATAACGTGATCAAGATGAAACGTAACATCATCAAAAATCCTCGGCGATTGGCAACGATGATTTGTCGTATGGAGTTGCCGAGTTAATCACGCCAACGATTGTCTTTCACCGCTTTCTTCGCTGCGAGCAGCCGCGAAGTCATCGTTTCTTCGGCAGGTTTTTCTTGCGGCTCGGTTGGCTTAGTCGTTTGAGCTTTCGCTGCCACGGGCTTATTTACGGCGACGTTGCTCACGGGTGGCGCATCCACGGTTGGGGGTTGATACCGTTCGCGGATTTCCGCTTTCTTGGCGGAGAGCCGGGCCAGCGTGGCGGGCGCATGAACGACTTTACGGCGTGACAAAGCGCTGGCCAAACGAGTTTTCAGCCCCGAGAGATCAACTTGCACGCGACGGATGAAGATATCGCTGAGAAATACAACGCACGCAGCCACGACCAATGGCGGCCACATGTCGCGGCTCGTGATCGAAGGAGGAAGGTCGCGACGAAAGGGGTCAAGATCTTCCGCCAGCTTTGCCCCTGTTTTCGTGGCAAACGGCAGTTCCTCATCTGTACCAATCACTTGACCCGGCTGGCCTCCTTCGGGAGCGTTATTTGCCAATCGCTCCAGTAGCGGCAAATTGACCTGAAAGTCGCCGTACTCTTGTGAAGCCCCAACATTCACCCCGGCGCGCAACATCGAACCATCGGGCGTTGAAACCGTCACGAAATAGCTGCCTGGATCTTGCGAAGCAAATTCACCGACGTAACGTCCCGGGGCCGTTTGTTCGACAGCCAAAGAGACTGGCTTCAAATCTGGGCCGACCACGCTGCCAAAGAGGTTGAGCTCGTTGATAAACTGATCCTCGTCGTCCAACGCGTCGATCACGATTTGTGTTCGGCCGTCGGTCGTTTGGGTGGCGATGGTGTAGTTGCCTTGTTCCCCTGCCGGCCGCATGGACCACCGTACAAGCTGGGAAAAGAACTTTTCGTAACTACCCCAATTTTTCCATTGGTTTGCCCATAAGCTGCCAGCATCGGTCGTAAACGCTGCTGCTTTTCCTAAACCATAAGTCCATGTGGCTAGCACAGTCGCATTCTTTTCAACCGTTGGCACGGGTGAACGCAATAGAACTTCGACCAAGGAGTTTTCTTTGACTGTGGTTTGAACAAAGCCGTTGATGGCGGGGAAATCCCCTTCGATTCCTGTAAACATCTGGTGATCGGCCATACGCTGAGGAACAGCTGGGGGGCTCAGCTCGCGAATCACAGGCGTGGCGATACGGCGAGTTTCTACCATGAAGATTCTCGGGACGGCACGAGGATTCGGGGCTGCATAGAACTTGCCTTTGCCTAGCGAAGCAATTCTCGCGAGCAACGCCCGGTCAGCATCGGTTCCCACCGCGACGGCACTCACGGTGATTTTGTCGTTCCGCATCTGCCGACAAAGTTCGTTAAACTCCGCTTCGGGCGTCATGCCGTCGGTGAGCACGATCATATGCTTGACTGCGGCGTCGGCATTCTTGAGCGATTGGTAGGCCATCTTCATGCCTGGATAAAGATCGGTGCCACCACCAATCGTGATCCGGGAGACTCGTGCTAAAGCATTGCGACCGTCGCCCACGCGCTCAAGCGGCACCACGTTGTATGGCATCTCATCGAATGCCACGACATTGATATAGTCACGGGGGCCCATCATTTTGATGGCCTCGCGAGCGGCAGCGAGACTCAGGTCGAGCTTTTCACCCGCCATGGAACCTGACTTATCGATCACAAGTGCGAGCGCACCAACGGGAATCACTTTGGCGTTCTTGATTTGGAAATCGACCGGCATAGCCTTTTCCAATTCCGAACCCGCCCAACCGCCTGCCCCGAAACTACGTTGCCCACCAAGCATGACCAGCCCGCAGCCGAGTTCCTTGGTGTTTTGCACGAGCATGCCGATTTGCTCGTCGGAGAGACTCACAAACGATCCAGCGGTATCGCTAGCTATACGTGGTACGTTGGCCAAGATCACGCTGTCGTAACGCTGCAAATCAGCAAGAGACGAGAACGCCCGGTCACTCGCGACGACGTCGGTGTCGATCCCTTCTTTACGCAGGCTTTCAACAAGTGCATCAAACTCGCCAGGATGCTGATAATCTTCCAGCAAAAGCACCCGGCCTTTGCCCCGCACGTCGGTGAAGCCAGTTGCTACGTTGTTCGCCAGGAAACGATCTTCGCCCTGCTTGTCGGGAATAAAACGAGCTTCATAGACGTAGAAATCGGATTCCGTGGGTGTTTCACGGAACGTGAAAACTGTTTTTCCCGCTGGTAGGGTCATCTGCTCTTCGGCAATCGTTTCTTCGCGTCCACCCGATTTGCGGACGATTCGCAAGCTCCCTTCGCTGGGTGCGGGAACATCGCCTTGATTGTTAAGAACAACACGGACTTCCAGTGGCTGGTCTTTTTTAGCGGAACTTGGAGCCGCGACGCTTTCCACGGCGACGTCCTGTTGACCGCCCGTCGGCGTGGGAACAACATCCACACCGATGCCGGCTTGGGCGAGCTGTTGCGATTGCCGACTGGCGGCACCGATGTTTTCATTTCCGTCCGTGACGAGCACTACCCGACGGGCAGAGTTATTAGGCAGTAGCGCCGCGGCCTTCGCCAGCGAGTCGGCCAAATTCGTAGCCGTAGGGTCCACCAACGTTTCGATGTTGCGGCCATCGGGAGTCGATTCAACCGGCGGGTACTCTACAGCCGCATCACGGCCAAAGACGATTACGGCCGCGCGATCCCCTTTAGCTTCCTGACGGTGACGTTTCACATTCTTGGTCACATAGCGGAGCATCTCGTCGCGATACTCGGCCGGAATACTTTCCGACTGATCGAGTAGATAGGCAACCGAGACGTTCTCGCTGAATCGGTTCCACTGCGGACCGGCCAGCGCCATGATAATGCCCGTCAGCACGAGCGACCGCAGAATGTTTGCCAGCAAAGCCCGCCAGCCGCCGAGAGCGCCCATGCTCCGCTGCGACACGATCCAAACCACCGGCACAAGTGCGAGTAGCAACAGCCACAGCGGTTCTTGAAAGCTGATCGAGAAGGGCATAGATGTTGTTCCAGAGTGACGTTCGTCACATTGATTCTACGCTCTCCCCTCGGCTTCGCCTATTTCGTCTCAGTCGAAGACGGTTGTTTTGGCGTAGGCATGCGTCCATTTCCGACGTGCTCGACGGTTTCGTCTTCACCGGCCAGTTTGGCGAGGCTTTCGGGAATTTCGATCCCGCCAATGTCCCGCATTACCTGCATCATGGGAGGCAAGGTACCTGCCATTTTGTGCAAGAAGTCTGCCGTGCTGGAACGGCCATTCTGCCCGCCATTTTCCCAGACGATGATTTTGTCGAACTTGATGTTGGAGATCGCCTTGGCAGAGCTTTCAGCAAGCGTGTCGAGATGCTCGAGCATCATGAGCTGGAACGCCTCCTTGGCTCCACCGCAGGCTTCGACAATCATCTTTAGGCCTTCGCCCTTCTTGGCGAGGATCTCGTACTGGCCGCGAGCCTCGGCTTCGAGCTTGGCGTAAATGGCCGCTGCCTCACCGGCGGCTTCCAAACGAATCTTTTCCGCCTCGGCTTCGGCATCGACCACAATACGAGCTTTTTGGGCTTTGGCGGGAGCTTCGAGTTTGGCCCGTTCTTCGGCTTCAATCTTCTCGGCTTCCGCGAGAGCAGCCTTGGCCATTGCGCGGTTTTGGACTTCCAGCACCGCGGCTTCGGCTTCACGCTTGCGTGATTCGCCCCGTTGATAGGCGTCGGCTCGTTCCATCAACAAAGTTGCTTGAGACTGGGCAATCTTGGCCTCAGATAGGTTTTCCCCTTCAACCGCGGTGGCGTTAGCCTGGGCCACCGTAATACGCATTTGCTGTTCGGCTTGCTTTACCTCGGTATCGCGCTGAAACGCTGCCGACTGTTCGGCAACGGACTGCAACTTGGCCATTTCAGCGATACGCGTCGCTTGTTCGCGTTCGGCATCACGAGTGCCGATTTGCTGCTCCTTGGTGGCACTGGCCACCTGAATGGCACGTTCGCGATTGGCATTGGCCACGCGAACTTCGCCTTGCTTCTCTTCATCAGCCACGTCGCCGCGAGCTTGTTGAATTGCTTGCGAGGCCGCCTTCTGACCGATGGCGTCGATGTAGCCGCTTTCATCGGTGATGTCGGTGATGTTGACGTTGATCAACACAAGACCGATCTTCTTAAGCTCGGGCTCGACCGAATTTTGAATATGCTCCAGGAAAGTATCGCGGTTGCGATTGATGTCGGTGATCTGCATCGACGCGATGACTTGCCGTAGTTGGCCGAAGATGATTTCTTCGGCCTGCTTGCGGATATCTTGCGTCGAGAGATCAAGCAAACGGATCGCAGCGTTCGTCATCACTTCGGGAGCCGTGCCAATGGCCACCGTGAACACGCTCGGCACGTTGACGCGGATATTCTCCATCGAGAGAGCACCACGGAGTGGAATCTCAATTTGAATCGGTTCGAGGCTCAGGTATTGATAATCCTGAAAGAGGGGCCAAACAAATGCCGCGCCGCCATGCACGGTCTTGGCAGCCTGACCTTGTTTGGTCTTACCAAAGATCACCAGCACTTGGTTACTGGAACAGCGTTTGTAGTTGGACTTGAGCAGAATGATCGTGGAGAAGAAGACCATCGCCACAATACCCGCGAGCGCCATGAGACCAAACTTGGTCGTTAGGGTCAGCTCAGCCAAGAGAATGAGATTGTTCATTGCGTAGTTCTCCCCCGATTGAATTCTTTGAAATGCTAAGCGTTGACGACTTCTTTGATCCTGCGCACGGTCACGGTATCACTATTCTTAATGCCGACGACTTCGACCGTTTCTCCCGTTCTCAGCGGCGCCGTTTCCAACGACGCGGCCTGATACTCGATCGTGCGATTTTGCAGAGTCAGCTGAATTTTGCCCAACCCGCGTTCCTCAGCGGGAATCGGAACATAGACGGTGGCCTGTTTGCCAACCGCCAGTCCTATTCGTTCATTACCCGATGACGTGAGCCGCGACAGGCCCTGCATCAGCCAGTACATGCCATACATTGCGGCGATACCAGTCAGGCACGCAATCGCGAATGCGATCCCTTCAGTGTAACCCGCGCTGAGCGCCGTTTCGCCGGCTATACCAAAGAACGCCGCTGCGGCGATCAAGGTGCGGAACGACAGGACCCCAAACAGCCAAGTGCTATCGGGATGTTGGTAATCTGCATCACCAGCATGTCCAAGTGGAGTCTGATGATCGACTCCAAGGTCGCCTACACTTGTGAATTCACCGGATTGAGTTACGTCGCCAGAAAAATCTCCATCAGAAACGTCTGTATCGCCGCTCATGCCCATGAGCGTGAGCGCGAACTGGCAGACCATGACCGTCCCGCCAATGACTGCCGCGATGAGGAAAATGAGGTGTAACATATCAGCCATCTCCTTAGGCCGTGCCCGTACCTGGAAGTGAGTGCCTCCATTGTAGACTGCACGGAACCCGTTTGCAGAGTATTCGCCTGAAATGGGGCGATCTTGCCAGAATTCGAACCAAAGCTTTCCCGGCGATTTCAGTGCAATTTCGCTTGAAGGTCAGTTTGGTAGTTACCAACCGATGCTAAAAACCCGGCAAGAGCTTGGAACTCCCTAGCGGTTCACTAAACTCCGGTTTCACCACATAGGAAGGCAAACGCCCCGCAAAATTCTCGGCCCGCGGCTTCATGATTCGCTCGATGGCAGCTTGAATGGATTCTCCCCTCTCCATCCTGATATGATGAGGGGCCGAATGAACGGCGTTCCTTTTCCAGATTGTCACGCCATCTTGTTGCAATTCGAGATCGTAAACACGATTGGTGACGCTCACGGTTTCGCCAGGATCACGCCCAAATCTTCCAAACAGGTGATATCGGACCTGCTGAGTTTCACCGTGCGTCATCCGAGCCACAATTTTTAACGGCTGGTTTTCGGCGACTTTCATCTCCGCATTCTCCAATGCCGTGCGAAGTGCATTTTTAACGTCCTCAGCAAGGAAACTGTCTTCGGGAATTTGGACATCGATCGAGACAGAGGCACCTGGCTTGACGATCAAGAGTTCTTCACTGTCGAGACCTTTGATGGCGCTTTCCGCCTCAGGCGGTGGCAGTTCCAAGGGAGTGAGAATTTGGCTCTTGTTTTGATGATTGCCCACGAGGATCCAATGTGTTTTTCCAAAAGTGTGCGAAGCAACTCGCGGAGGCATTTCGAATTTCCAGGCAATGACCCGTAAGGGCACATTAATTAGCATGCCCGTATCCGTCAGCAGATAGTCCTCGTCGATCCAGTTGACTTCTTGAACCCATGCCTTTTCGTCGTACGGAAACGAGCGTGTATGTTCACCCGTCGTGACATCAACGATGTCAATAAAGCCGTTCGCTGCGGAAGCCAATTGACGCCCAGAAGGTGAAAATCCCAAGGCGGCACGTGTGTAGTCCTCTGAGCCGAGCAGCGCCAGAAATTCGCCCGATGCCGCATCGTAAAACTGAACGCCAGAACTGGTGGGTACGACCAAATATTTGTGTCCCGGCGACAGCGTGGGAAGACCGCCCCGGTCGATCAACAATTCATACTTCGCCTTGGCCTTTTCCACATCCCAAAGAAGTAATTGCCCTTCCTTGTTAACGGTAAAGAAGTGTTTGTCATCAAGCCACTCGGCCCACGAAGGGTCGGCATTGGGCCAAGCATTCATCACATAGGGTGAAAATCCAATTAAATGCTCAATCTTCGAGCCGTTAATGTCCCAGAAGTGAATCAGCCCATCTTCTTTGTCTGGGTGGTCACCCGGGAGAGTTGCAACTCTTTTGCCACTGGGAGACATGGCTAAACGACTTGTCCCACGCGGGGCGGGGCCGCTTGTCACCACGCGGCGCTTTTGCATGTCAATCAACTCAACCCGTGGGAACGCCTCCTCATCATGATTATTTGCATAGACGATCAACGCGACGGGATCGCCATTGGGCGAGATCTCGAAGTCGCTCGGATTCTCAAAGAAATCTTGCGTCCCCGGCAGTCGAACACTCCGCGGTTGCCAGCTTAATTTGAGGTCAGGGGAGGGATCTGCGGCAATACGGTCCTTACCCTGACCATCGGCCACCAGTCGATCCATGTCGTCGTAATCGGGCCGAACAGTCTTGAGTGTGCTCTCCGGCCCGGCAGGCTTAATCAAGACGGGTTCCTGATTCGTGCCTGGATATCGCAAGTCCTCAACGTCGACCGTCCAGTTCATGTCCGATTCGCCGTCAATACGCACTTTAACGTCATTCCATTTGTAGTCGATTTCCGTGACTGTCCCCAATTGCCACTTGCCGAAATGCTCGGCTTCCACGCGATCTCCGATTTGCAACCCACTTGGTCCTGCAGTGGCCGCTGCCGTTGGGCTAGGTTCACTCGCTGGCTCTCCGGCGGCTTGTCGAATGTATTCTTGATCGGCTTTGCTCAGCTTGGTGACGGCAATGCGGCTGATATCCCCATTAGGTCGTTCGAGTCGAACCTGCCCATCGACGACGTCGATAAACTTCGCACGAATTTCGTGCTTGCCGCTGGCATCGGTCCATATTCTTGCTTCTTGGCCCTGGGCAATATCAGCAAGGCAGAGACCGCATAGGCAAGCAGCTAGTAATCGAAACGAATGCAAAGATTTGCCCCACCATACGAGAGGAGTGAAGTATCCATCCGTTATAGTCCAAGAAAAATCAAACATCAATAATATCTCACTGATTGCCTCGCGACAAAAACCCTAACACCTTCGCCGCGACGTCGACGCCGGTGACTTCCGCGAGCGCTCGCCAGCCGGGGACGGCGTTCACTTCAATCGCCAGCAACCGGCCATCCCGTGCGGGGAGCAAATCCACTCCCGCCAGCGGAGCACCAACCGCGTTGGCGGCACGATGGGCGAGCTCCGCCAGTTCGCTTGTCACTTTCAGCGGTTCGCCAATCGCACCCAGACTAATGTTGGTCCGCCAATCTGTGGGATGCCGGCGTTTCATACCCAACACTTCGTCGCCAATGACCAGCAGTCGCAGGTCGCAACCTTCGTGTTCGACAAACTCTTGCAAGTAAAACACGGAGCCAACTTGCTCGAGTGCGTTGAAAGTACGCAAGGCAATCGCATGATCGCTGATCCGCACGATGCCGCGGCCTTCGCTGCCGAACAGTGGTTTGAGGACAACATCACGGTTAAGGGATTCAAACGCCGCGAGCGCTTGCTCGACCGTTTGACAGGCGATCGTTTGGGGAACGGGCAATCCCGCCGCAACAAGTCGCGTCGTTGCCAGATACTTATCAACGGCCACTTCGATTGCTCGGGGTGGATTGACGACTTGCACACCCGAGGCCGCAAGGTTCGCCAGTGCATCCATACGGAAGATCACTTGCTCCAAACTGCCCGGCGGCATCGACCGCACTAGCACGGCATCGAGTTCGTTGAGTGATACGTCGCCTGCATGAACTGTCGTAGCGAGACCAACCGTCGAAGCCAGTTGTTGGTATCGAATCGGGATAATCTCATGCTTAGCACCCGCCGCGCGAGTGAGGTCGTTTGTGTACCAACTGCCAGCGTTTCCAAGGATGGCGATTTGCATATCAACTGCCATCAAAGGAACGTGTTAGCATTTGGTGGTTCACTTCACCGAAACGAAAACTATTGCCAGTGTCGACGTTTACCAACTCGATTGCCGCGGGACTAAACAGCAGCGGATCGATCCGATAAAAGTCGTTATTATAATGGGCCATGATTTCCGCGAAGGGCCGGCCGTAGTCGCTCGACGCGGCGCTCGGAACCTTGGGGCCAATCTCACGGAGCGATTCGTCGTCCCCCGTCACTTCCAGCACGACTTCGCCACCGTAAAGGATCGCATCGTTCGTGCGACCGATCGCGGCGAAGTCATCTTTGGCGAGCGGGGGCAACGGTGACATGCCGCGTCCCGATGCGATTCGCGTGAGGTCGAACTCCAATGCGTGTAACTTGTGCAAAGCGGTCTCGACGCTGCGGGCGACGATCTGCACCGTGCCACACAACGAATGTGTGGGGGCGACCAGCAACGCCAATTGCTCCGGTTCGATGCCACACTTCGCGGCGATCTCGCGGCACACATCGTCGGGCGGAAACTTACTCGCTTCCAACACGCCGACGCACTCGGTGGCCGTTTCGCGGTGGCCGATGTCGTTGAACAACGCCTCGCGTCCGGCGGCGGCTCGCATTGGCCCGGAACCCATGGCGAAGAATTTTTCTCCCTTGAGTTCCCAGCCCGCGTATTGCGAAGCGAGGCACGCCTCGACGGGATGCTTGGTCTCGACCCGCACCGTGGGCCAGGGTTGCGTCGAATCATCGATCACAACGTTCGCCAAATCGGCAAGGCAAACCTGCGCGAGATGGATCGCCGCGAGGCGGTTGCCCGGCGCATTAATGCCAAAGTCCACGAGCGTGGTGCCACACGCGGCGGTCTCCACACGAATGTCAAAGACATCGGTGCGATGAACAATCGCGCGGACCAGCTCAGCGGTGCGTGAATTCAAGTGAATCGTTTCATTTTCTCCCATGTTCGCAGGATAACGGACGGATCATGTTTTCGGTAGCCGCAGGTTTCGGATCAAGACGTCCAACTTGTCCAACTCTTCCAACTTGGCAGGGTTTATTTTGATTTTGTCAGTGGTTCGTATTTAGTCATTCTGAGAGAGCCTAGGCGACCGAAGAATCTAGCCTCCACATTCACACGGCTTGTGCATGTGTTAGGTGTAGGCCGGAACAAGCGGTGCGCAGTTCCGGCATGGCTTGCCCAACACGTGTTCTGTGCCGGAACTGCGCGGAGCTTGTTCCGGCCTACATGTTCTTCAGGTTTGCGAGCTTTGCGAGGTTTGCTTGGTTTGCAGCCTTTTAAATGTTGCAAAGCTGACCGAGGGACTGTAGACCGTGGACGGTAGACAATCCTTACAGTCCATCGTCCAAAGTCTCTTCTACCACAATCGCGCGGCCAAATCTTCTGAAATCTTTGGCCACTTGGAAGAAGAATTTTCATGCGGAGACGCTGAATCCGCGGAGGGGAAAACAACTCGCTCCGCGTTGCTGCGCGACGCGTCACTTCTAACGAATCGTATCACCGACGCCGCAGATAGTTTTGAGATCACACTGCAATTGACCGTCTACGGCGACAGAATCCCCGAACCGCGAACGCTGGCCATGTGCTCGCTGTTGGGATTGTTCGTCGTTTGTCGGCGATGATAAAGTTAGCGCTTGCAGAAAGCCAGCGCACTCATAGCGGCCAATAAAAGTACCAAGCTGTTGGGCTCCGGCACGGTGACGACCGATGCTGTTTGCGCACCAAGATCGGGTGATCCGCCAGCCAATCGTTGCCAGGCAAGAAAGTCGCGCCCGTCGACGTCGCCATCACTGTCGGCATCGCCCTGAGCGCGTGTGGTTCCCGTGGCGAAGCCGGCTTGCCAAATCTCGAGATCCTCGCCATTGACCTCACCGTCGAGATTGAAGTCGGCCGCGAGCACCGCGACGACCGAAAGAGTTCCCGTTTGATAAAAGTCGCTGAGATCCCAGGCCAAGCCCTCGAGTTCGGGGAGACTGATCGCGGCGAAATTGCCGGTGAGAGTTCCCCAATCGAGGATATCGAACGACATCCCGGCGGTGGGCGCGAAATCACCGAGCAATGACACATCGAGCATTCCACCAAGCGTGAGCGCCTCACTGATATCGAGGTGATCGTACTCAATTCCTTGAGTCGTGCCGCCAAGGTCGATCTTGAGCGTCGAGAGATTTTCAAAGACAACAGGAGCAGCGACCAAGCCACCGCCAGCGAACGTTCCTGTAACATCCAATTGACTGGCGACAATAGTTCCACGATCCAACGACACGTTCGCCACAACCAGGGGCTGGGCGGAGTCGTTCACGAATGTCGACGAGCCGACAGTAAGCGATCCTGCGATTGTTGCCGGACCTTTTACAAGAGTCGCGCCGCTCAGAACGATCGAGCTGCCAGGAGCGCTCGTCAGACTGCCCCACACATTTCCTGTGAGATCTAATGTCCCCCCGTTGACTTGCACGGCAGCGGTGGCCCCCTGAGCGAGCACAAGTGTTCCGGCGTTGACGTTCAAGGCAGTCGCCGAGATGGGAGCGTTCAGCGTTGCGGTGCCGCCAGTTGTTTTGTTGACCGTGCCGGTGAATGTGGGGGCGGAAATGGTTCCCGACTGGAGAGCGAGTGACGTTGGCAAAAGAATGCCGTTCGTGCCACCAGAGATCGTGCCTCCTTGCAATGTGACGGCTCCTACCTGTTGCGGATAGTTACCGAGATTGAGCGTGCCGCCGGTTGCTGTAATCGGCCCCGTGGGGGCCAGCGTGTTGGCTGTACCGAGAGTAAGCGTGCCGGCTTCGATGCGTGTGCCACCCGTGAAGGTCTGCTGTTTGGTGAAAACTTGCTCGCCGAGGCCTTGCTTCAAGATGCCGCCGGAGCCACCGTTGTTCGAGATGACGCCATCAAAGGTGAACGCTCCGCTCACAGGCGAATTGATAGTGAGCGCGGGTGTGCCGCCAGTGTTGCGAATCTTGATGCTTCCCGAAACGCCGGGCTCGTTGGTCAATGCCCCAACGGTCGCGGTGGCCGAGTCGATGGTGAGCGAGCTCGTTGAGGAGAAAAATCTGAGCTCGCCGGTCACACCGAGCGAGCCGCGGTCGGTGATCGTCACGGTGCCCGTGCCACCTTTTTGTGCTGAATTGAAGCCACCCAGGGCAAGGAATGTAGTTGTGACTGACGAATCGACGTTTTCAATGTTGAGAGTGCTGCTGACTCCAGTGAGCATCCCGACTGCCATTGAGCCTGCTTCGACAGTTCCGCGGTCGCGAATCATCATCGAAGAATTGCCGTTGAAACCGTTCACGATCAGGCCGATGTCTCGCAGGGTTGCCTGATTTTCCACCGTGATGCTGTTGGCTACCGAGCCGCTCGAGCCCAGGAAAACCTGACCGAATGTGGCGACTTCAGTCTCCTCTCCCGTGATGACGAGACTCGAAGCGATTGATCCGCCAGATTGGATGACAAGATTTCCTCCGGAGGTTCCCACGATGTTGGCATTTTTAGAAACGGTCACCGTTCCAGCCCCGATGTACATGGCCGAATTGGCGTCGAACGATTGGCTTGTGAGCGAATAAGTTCCTTCCAGGAACTCGGTCTTGCCCCCGTCGTTGAGTAGGTTACGAATGCTGTTGTTGGAACCTATGTTACCAAACTCAAGCGACCCCTCACCTGACTTGTGAATTCCGAAAATCGTTGGCGTGGCCGTGTTGATCGACCCAGTGACGGTAAGTGTGCCGCTGGCGATGCTCCAGGCCGCTTGATCGGCAATGACGACGTTGCTGTCGATGCGGTGGTTGCCCCCTAACAAGCTGGTAATGTCACCGCTGGTGAGCGTGAGCTCATTATTGGAGAGCCGGTAGTTGTTGGTGCTGTTAAATGTCAGATCGACAATGCTGCGATTGCCGGCAAGATTAATCGTGCGATTACCTCCCCCCGTTGGCAGCACCACCGAATCGCCACCGACAGGTGTTCCCGCGGGCGACCAATTGCTGCCGACGCTCCAATCGTTGCTCGTACCGCCGGTCCAAGTTTTTGTGGCCGCGATCGAGGGTGCCTCAATTACCCAGACAACTAGCAACGAAAGGCAGAATATTCTGAATGCGGGCGCAGGGAGAGCGTGGATCGAGCGGATATGATGAGTCATGGGTGCCTTGAACAGTGCTGGGAGCGCTTGAACGGTATTGGAAGAATGAGCAACGACGGGTCGATTCTTTAATAGCCGCGAGGTCGTATGTGCAGCTGCTCTAAGCAGAATACACACCACCAAATCGCAAAGCTACAGCGAACCGCCAGTTGGTTGAATTTCAGACAGCTGCCGTTGGCTCTTCGTACGATAGCTACTGCCAGGGTTGAATGGCAACTCCTGAATTGCGATCTGTGGTGGATTCGAGTAAGTGAGTAACAAAGCCGTGAATCAGCTCCTGAGCTTCGGTGTGCGTAAGGCAGCTGGGATCGTAATGCAGAGCAACGCTCAGTTGATCGGCGTAGGTTAAGACTCCGAAGGCCGCGGCCGTGCCGGGTCGCACGGGTGGTAAAAATTCGATGCCGGTGAGTGCGCATTCGCCCAGCATAATTTTTCCTTCGCGGCGAGGGAGTGAAATCTTGCTCAGCGGACACATCAAATTGCTAAGCACCGCTGTGCAGCGGCAGCGGCCATCTTTGCTCATCCGCTGCATCCGCTTTTGATAACCGGGTAAAGATGTGAAAAAGCGTAGTGACAATGGAAACGTCAGACCTAGTTCCAAGTCTTTGATCTGCTGCATTTGGTCTTGTATACCTCGAAGCAACTTCTGTTCGTCGGCGAGATCAGCGGCTCGGCGGTCGATAAATACCATGCTGACTACATTGGCAGCAGAGAGATATTCATCGTCCGCGCGACGCAAGTTCATGGGAATTGAGAGACGCAGCCAATCACGATCGCAGTCTGCGTTGCGTGCTTGGCGGAAATCAGCCAGGGTAGGCAATAACTTACTGATCAGCCAATTGTTCAGCGTTGTGCCTGCTAGCCGGGCCTGGGACAACAACGCCCCGGTGGCGGTGTTGGGGAGATTGGCGGACCAAGCGGCGGGATAAGATGGAGATACCGACTCGTGACCACGGGCTGTGGCATCACTCAACGCCGCGGGAGTCCGCATCAGAAATTGCCATGCTCCAATCAATCCGACGGCTTGCTGCTTGAGCTTTGCGAACAACTGCCACCGCGTGAGTCCGAACTTGGCTCGCCGAGCTAAACGGTGCGGATCGATTAACCGCCAGTCAGACGGCAGAACTTTGTTAGAAACCTCATCAGCGCGTTTACCGAGACGTTGGGCGTAGCAAAGCAACATATCTTCAATCAGTTGCAGTCCTCCGATGGCATCGCAACAAGCGTGATGGAACTGGAACAAAAGTTCGACACGACTTGTCGACTGGCTGCCATAGACCCTCACGCCCGTCTCATTCTCAAGGTCAATACTCGCGGCGGCAGGTGCTTGACCATCAAGCAATTCTGTTTGCCATTTCACCTGGGCGACATTCTCAACGGCGAGCTGCCAATAGAGACGATTGCGACCGTTTCGGACAACGACTGAAGATAAGAGGGGATGACGCGCGACAGCTTGAGCCAGTGCTTCATCGAGTAACGCAGTATCTAAGGACCCCGTGAATTTGAGTCGTATAAAAAAGCACATGGGATGCGAAGGAGTATCTTCGCAGAGCATGTACTCTTCGAACGGGGCCAATGGCAAGAGTTGGTCTGACACGAGACCCATTCTAGGAAATCGAGTTCATTCTTGTATATTACGCGCCACGGCACCGGCATCCGCCGCGGGGGTTAACCGGGGGCGTTTGCTTCCTGCAAGTGAAACACCACGCGGTAGGCCTGATATCCTGCGGCCATTTTGTCGGCATAGAGCGCGTCGAGTTCTTGTCGCAGTGAATCGGCAGTCGGAAAACCATCGGGGATCGCATCGGCATCGGTCAAGTTGGCGAGCTCCACTTGCTCGACGCGATCGATCGTGATGTAACCCGCACCTGGGATGTAGCTCCGCTGGCCGTCGCGCATCATGCGGTGCTTCCACAACCGGATGGTCTGCGTCTTTTCACCGGCGCGGATGGCGGGCAAGAATTTTTTCTTGAACAGCAGCATGGACCTATCGTAACCTCGGGATCGAGGCGGGGACCACTAATATCTCCCCCTGCTTACGCAGGAGGCTCGCCGGAATCCCCAAGTCCTAAACTCTGCAATTTCACGAGTTTTGTGGCCCGTGAGTCCCCTTGCGTGATGGCGTGAGGGGCCTATAATTCGGAGATTGTTTGTGGGGGACCTTCCCGTCAGGGAGGGTTGCTTCCGCAAACCAAGCTGCGGGTGTAGCTCAGTTGGTAGAGCACGACGTTGCCAACGTCGTTGTCGTCGGTTCGAACCCGATCACCCGCTCTCGGCAATAATCCCATCAAAGCCGGACTTTTGAGTACAAAAGATCCGTTTTGATGGGATTATTGCCACAAGAATCTGCATTTTTGGAGCCCGCCTCCCGATTATTGCCTTCCCGCAGAGTGGGCAGAATTGGTCGCGGGCTTTGATTTTTTTCAGAGGCTGCCTTACCTCGTAGGGCCCCGAAAATCACG
This sequence comes from Bythopirellula sp., assembly GCF_041737835.1. Lineage (NCBI taxonomy): Bacteria > Pseudomonadati > Planctomycetota > Planctomycetia > Pirellulales > Lacipirellulaceae > Bythopirellula > Bythopirellula sp. Next base: position 129,524 of record NZ_JBGSQY010000024.1, read on the forward strand.
ATTTTAGGCTGCAAGACCATGGCTAAGAAGAAACAAGACGAACTGGAATCCGACACCCTCACCGCCGAAGCACCGGCCGACATCGAACAAGGGGGCGAAGAGGAAAGCACGCCGCTGAAACTCGAGGTTCAAATCGCCAGCCCCAGCGCCTGCGAGCGTCACGTGACCGTGACTGTTTCGCGCGAGGATATCGACCGCTATCTGAACGATGCCTACAGCGAATTGATGCCCTCGGCCAATGTGCCGGGCTTCCGCATTGGCCGTGCCCCCCGCAAGCTCGTGGAAAGCAAATTCCGCAAGGAAGTGGGCGAACAGATCAAAGGCTCGTTGTTGCTCGACAGCTTGAGCCAAATCAGCGACGAACAGAAGTTCACCGCGATCAGCGAGCCCGATTTGAAACTTGATTCCATCGAAGTCCCCGAAGACGGGCCGATGACGTTCGAGTTCGATATTGAAGTGCGTCCCGAATTTGAAATGCCCAAGTGGAAGGGTGCCAAGCTGGAACGCCCGGTCCGCGAGTTCACCCCCGCCGATGTCGAGCAGCACTTGGAAAAGATGCTGACCCGCTTCGGCCAATTGGTTCCTTTCGACGGCGCGGCCAGCGAAGGGGACTTCCTCACCGTGAATCTCTCGACGAGCTACGATGGCGAGCAGCTTGAAAAAGAAGAAGAACGCGTGCTACGGATTCGCCCGACTTTGAGTTTCCGTGACGGCGAAATCAAGGATTTCGACAAGCTGATGGCTGGCGTCAAAGCTGGTGATAGCCGCTCGGCGGAAGTCGAGCTCATGCAAGACGCTCCCAACGAAGCACTGCGTGGTAAGAAGGTGAAGGTCGATTTCGAAGTCTTGGAAGTCAAGAAGTTGAAGCTGCCAGAACTGACCGAAGATTTCCTCTCGGAAATGGGTGGTTTCAAGACCGAAGGGGATCTCAAGGACGCGATCAAAGCCAACTTGCAGCGTCAGCTCGAATACGATCAACAACAAAAGATTCGCTCGCAGATTTCGGCCCTGCTGACCAAGGCCGCCGACTGGGATTTGCCCCCCGGCTTGCTGAAACGTCAAAGCGCCCGCGAATTGGAACGCACGGTCATGGAATTACGCCGTGCCGGTTTCAGCGAAGCTGAAATTCGCGCCCGCGAAAACCTGCTTCGCCAAAACAGCGCGGCCTCGACGGCTCGCAGCTTGAAAGAGCACTTCATTCTTGAGCGCATCGCCGAAGAAGAAAGCATCGAAGCCGAAGAAGGGGATTTCGAAAAGGAAATCTTCCTGATCGCGATGCAAAGTGGCGAATCGCCCCGTCGGGTGCGTGCTCAAATCGAAAAGCGCGGCCTGATGGACGTGCTGCAAAATCAGATCATCGAACGCAAGGTGCTCGAGCTTGTGCAAGAGAACGCCAAGTTCACCGACAAGCCGTACGAGCCCGAGAAGTTGGATGTTGAAGCCTTGCATCTCGCCGCTGGTGGTGGCGAAGCCGCGGCTTCGATTCCCGAAGCGAAGGAAGCGGCAGCCGAAGCAAAAGAAGCCGTTGCTGAGAGCAGTGAGGCGTGATTTGCCCTCGGGCAAGCTAAGGAAATAATTGGACGTGCAACGCTCTGATTCACCGTTGGCTTCCGCCAGCGGCTTGAAAGCGAAGGAGCGATTGGCATCTGTAAGGAGTAGATATGAGATTCGAATCGTCCCCCGCCAGACCCCCTCGCGACAATGCCTTTATGGCTGCCGCCATGGTTGACCCGCAGATGGCCGCGGCTATGCGGGATTACCAGCGCCAACGTCAAATGACGCTTGGCGATTTGCTGCTCGAAAACCGCGTGATCTTCCTGCAAGGCGAGATCTACGACGGCAACGCCAACGAGCTGGTGAACAACCAGCTGTACTTCCAGAGCGAAAACCGCC